>JAEINY010000134.1 GCA_016342595.1 Marinilabiliaceae bacterium | reverse complement strand
TGGTAGATTTTAGTTTTACTTTTCTGGCTTGTCCTGGTTGGGTGAATTGCGGTTTAAAGTTAAAGGAAGTCAATGGAGTCGTGTGTTTCTTTCTGCCATTTTTTTAGTTGTGAACGCATTTTTTGATGTGTTGAAGCGTAGGCCTTTTGACCAATCAGGTTTGTCATTTCTCCCGGATCATTTTTCAAATCAAAGAGCTGTTCCCGATTTTCACCTTCGCTGTAGATAATGTATTTATAGCGCTGATCTAATACAGCCCTTCCGTGAATGCCAAAGCTTTTTTCACCTTCAGCAAATTCCGATTGAAGGAATAAATAATCTCTTGATGCGCTGGCTTGGTTTGTCACTATTGGTTTAAGGCTTTGACCTTTTAGACGTGCCGGTTTTTCGGCTCCGGCGTAATCACAGAATGTGGGTATTATGTCCAGACCGGTATTGATCAAAGTCGTTTGATTCACCTGAGGTTTACCTTTGCTTAGGTGGCTGATGATGAATGGCACATTGGAAGCTTCTTCATAGAGTACTTGTTTTTGATTCAGACGGTGTGATCCATTGCCATCGCCGTGATCGGATGTGAATACAATTACAGTATTGTCCAAATGACCGTTTCTTTCCAGAGATTCTAACACCCTTCCTATATAGGTGTCCACTTGCTCCACCAATCGGTAATAGGCCCAGCTGTATTGGCGCCAGCGATCATCTTCCCACCCCACGGTAGGGTATTGGGGTTTGGATTTTTTGTGCATCTCACGCAGGAAGGATGGCTCATCGGCCGGTATTTCCAGGTTTTCGGGTAATGGCGGACATTGATCGGGGGCGGGAGCTTCATTGATGTCATCCATTCTTAATTTCTGACCACGCGCCCATTCACAGATGTCGTGCGGATTAACAAACGAGGCCACTAAGAAAAATGGTTGGTCACGCTTCTTCTTCAGGAATTCACCACAGTCGGCCGGGATGGAAGCATCCTGCCAATCACGTCGGGTGGTGTTGGTGATGAAGTCAAAACCGTGATGTGCCTTGTCTTCCACCGGTAAAGGGAGGTGCCATTTGCCTACATAACCCGTATCGTAACCTGCCTCTTTAAGGTAGCTGCCCATTACTTTAACATCTTTGTCCCAGTATCCGGGTGTCTCAGGCAAGTTGATGGTGGTATTTACCTGATGCGGGTATTTTCCGGTGAGCATGGAGGAGCGGCTGGGACCACAAAGGGGAGCCGGACAATAAGCGCGTTTAAAAGAAGTACCATGCTGCGCCAATCGATCCATGTGGGGTGTTTTTAGCCATGGATTATTCCGGTTGCTCATCGCCTTAGCCGTTTGCTGGTCGGTCATGATGAACAGGATGTTGGGTTTTTTCTCTGGTGTAACAGGGTTTTTGCCAAGCATTATTTCTGGCATGAAAGCAGCACCACTCAAGGCACCTGCTGTTTTTATAAATGTTCGTCGTTTCATTGTTAATTGTTTTAATCAAAGATAGCGGCATCAGGTCTTTAGGTGTTTCAAATACAAATATTCCTTTTTTGATGTGGTTGAATTGTAATGGTGTTGCCTGGCGTGTGATTTTAGGTCCATGCAGTTGGTTTCAATAATTATTCGGATGCGGCTAAAAGAGGAGCGAGGGTTGTCTTCAAGATCATTTTTACATGAAATGGATACGAGCTGCTTAAGTGTTGTGTATACAGTGTTTTAGAGGTGTTTTATGGAGTGTGTACTCAGCGTCGTTCAACGAGATTTAAACGGTTTTCAACAAGATTAAAAGTGTGGTTTAGGATCTTTTAAGCATCTGAATCAGGTGTTAAACGGTATTGGTGAAATCGGTGATAGGTTTGTATCGACCAAAGAAAATTTGCGCAACCATAAAAAAAACATTGCTCATGAATTTAAAGACGATTTACTTTTTGCCCTTTCTGGTATTATTAATGGCATCCTTTATTTCTTGTTCCAAACAAGAAGTAAAATGGGTTGATAAGGCCATTGATGTAGCAGAAGTTCAATTAGCAAAAGCATCAAAAGTATATACACCTGAAAATAATCCCCGTTCTATTTATCCCAATGGTACTGTCAGATTAACCCATATACGTGATTGGACTTGTGGTTTTTTTCCGGGTTCACTCTGGTATATGTATGAACTGACCAATAATGAATCACTAAAAACTGAAGCCCGTCGCTACACCGAGGCCCTGGATTCAGTACAGCACTTTACTTACACGCACGATTTAGGTTTTATGTTGTATTGCTCTTATGGTAATGCCTATCGGATTACGGGAGATGAAGCCTATAAAAACGTATTGTTACAAGGGGCTGAGTCATTGGCTTCGCGCTTCAGTCCTCAAGTGGGATGTATTCGTTCCTGGGATTTTGGGGAATGGCAATTTCCGGTCATTGTGGATAATATGATGAATCTGGAGTACTTGTGTACGACCTCACAAATTTCAGGCGACAGTAAGTTTCAGGAGATGGCTGTTTCGCATGCTAACAAAACCATGGCTAATCATTTTAGAGAAGATTATAGTTCTTACCATGTGGTGAGCTACGATACCATTACAGGTAACCCAATTCATAAAGGAACACATCAAGGTTATGCTGATGAAACAGCCTGGGCCAGAGGACAAGCCTGGGGGGTGTATGGCTATACCATGATGTATCGCAAAACGAAAGATCAGCGTTACCTGGAGATGGCAGAAAAGATTGCGGCTTTTATCATGAATCTTAAAAATATGCCATCGGACAAGATTCCCTACTGGGATTATAATGCACCCAATATTCCCAATGCACCTCGCGATGCTTCAGCAGCCGCTGTAACAGCCAGTAGTCTTTTGGAGTTGTCGACTTATGTGGCTGATGGAGATAAATACTTCAGATATGCTGAAGAGGTGTTGAAAAGTTTGTCTTCACCTGCTTACCTGGCCGAACCGGGAACCAACGGTTTCTTTATTTTGAAGCATAGTGTTGGTGCATTGCCCAACGACTCAGAGGTGGATACGCCTATTAATTATGCAGACTATTATTATCTGGAAGCATTAGTGCGCTATAAGAACATGTTGAATAAAAAATAACATCAGTTATGCGACTTAGAAAAATTGGTGTGTTGGTGATTGTTTGTGTGCTTGCTACGACGGCAAGTGCACAACAACCACAGTCACTTTTCGAATTAATAAACTTAGAGTACCCGGGCTTGGAGGCTGTCAAGGAGCATGTGGAAGCACATGATTTTGACAAAGCCTCACAAGCTTTACTGGATTATTACCGTAACCGCACTTCCTTTCAGAATCCGGAAGTAAATCCTTCGGATAAGCATGATTTTAAAGGAAAAAAACTGGAGGCCTCAACTTTGGAAAAAGCTGATAAAGGCTTGAAGCATCAGTTCTTTGTGCATAAGGGGTATGGTTTCTTTGATTATGGCGATACAATCAATTGGCAGCACTGGCCGGTGAAGGACAATGAGGTACGTTGGCAATTACACCGTATGTATTGGTGGATTCCCATGGGACAAGCTTACTGGTCAACTGGTGATGAGAAATATGCGGAAGAATGGGTGTGGCAAATGCGTGATTGGATCAAAGACAATCCACGTGGCTTATCCAAAGAGAACGATCGCTTTGCATGGCGTCAGCTGGAAACAGCCCGTCGGGTGCAGGACCAGACTAACCTGTTTAATTACTTTATCGATTCACCGCATTTCACGCCTGAGTTTTTAGTGGAATTTCTCACCAACTATCAGGCTCATGCCGAACGCATCCGTGAAAAATATTCGGAGAAAGGGAATCATCTATTATTTGAAGCACAGCGCATGATTTATGGTGGTGGTTTCTTCCCTGAATTTATAAATGCTGCTGTATGGCGAAAAGAAGGCATCGATATTTTAAACACAGAAATAACCAAGCAAGTTTACGCTGATGGTTTGCAGTTTGAACTGTCGCTCAACTACCATGTGGCGGCCATTAATATTTTTCTTAAGGCTTATCACATGGCGCAGTTGTGCAATATGGCCGATGAATTTCCGCAATCCTATGTTAATACGGTGGAAAATATGATTATGGCTACGGTAAATACTTCATTTCCGGATCATGGATATCCGATGTTTAGTGATGCTAAAAAGGAATCGGCGAGAAACATGATGAAGAATTACAAACAGTGGCTGAAAGTGTTTCCAGAGAATGAGGTCATCCGTTATTATGCGACGAAAGGGAAGGAAGGACAATTACCTGCTCACTTATCCAAAGGATTAACCAATGGCGGGTTCTATACCTTCCGCAATGGCTGGGATAAAAAGTCCACTGTCATGGTGTTGAAGGCATCCCCACCTGCTTTTTGGCACAGTCAGCCTGATAACGGCACTTTTGAGCTGTGGGTGAAGGGGCGCAATTTCATGCCCGATGCCGGCTGTTATGTGTACGGCGGTGACGCTGAGATTATGAAACTACGTAATTGGTATCGTCAAACCAAGGTGCACCAGACTTTGACTTTGGATAATCAGGATATCAAGGTGGATGCTAAATTAATCAACTGGTCCGCATCGCCTCATTTGGATGAGTTATCTTATATCAATCCGAGTTATGACGATTTGAGTCATCAACGAAGTGTCTTTTTTGTAAATAAGTCCTTTTTTGTGATTGTCGATCAAGCCATAGGGGATGCTACCGGTACGATTGATTTACATTACCAGTTAGTGGAAGGAGAGCCCATCGTTAATAAGAAGAAAAATTGGGTAACAACTGATTTTTCAGATGGTAATAACCTGTTTTTACAGTGTTTTTCCAATAAATCGCTCAAGATGGTAGAAGAAGCCGGGAAAGTATCCTATGCCTACCGAAGAGAAAAGGAACGCCCGGCGTTTGCATTTCAACAAGAGAAGAAGAATAACGAAGCAGTTAAGTATATCACTGTAATCTATCCTTTTCAGGGACATCAATCCCCTAAGGTAAAGGCCTCTTTTAAAGTGGTTGATCATGAGGAACAAGTAGAAGTAATCGTTAATGGAGAAACGGTTGTATTAGATATTTAAGGAAGAGATGATAAAGATGAAGTTAAATAGATTCGTGTGGACCATTGCCTTGGTCGGTTTTATTCATCAGGCAGTTGGTGCTGTACAACCGGAAAAGGAAGAGCAGCAACCAGACTGGGTGACTCATGCATTTAAGGTGATTGAGGGGCAAGCCAAAGGTATGTTGAAAGAAGTTAAGAAAACCGGATTAACACCCCGATCCATCGAACGTGGTTTGCGCCCTTCTGAGGATTGGACCAGCGGCTTTTATCCGGGTATATTATGGTACTTATATGAATACACAGGTAAAGACCAGTGGTGCAAAGAGGCCGCTCAGGTGACCGCCTATCTGGAGAAAGAACAATACAGCAATCACGATCACGACATTGGTTTTCGCATCTACTGCAGTTATGGGAATGGGTATTTGCTCACACAGGAAGCGCATTATAAACAAGCAGTCGTTAATGCTGCAAAAGCTTTGAGCACCCGGTATAATGAGAAGACACAAACCATCATGTCATGGAATCCCAATGAACAGCGTGATTGGAAGTATCCGGTAATCATCGATAACATGATGAACCTGGAATTACTGTTTGAAGCGACTCGTTTTTCGGGTGATAATTCCTTTACAGAGATAGCCATAAAGCATGCTCAGCAAACTATGAAATTTCATTACCGCTCCGACTTTTCTTGTCCGCATGTGGTGGATTATGACCCCGCTACCGGTGCTTTTCGACGCATGGATTACAATAATGGTTTTTGCGATCCGAAACGGGCCGCCTGGAGCCGTGGTCAATCCTGGGGTTTGTATGGATATACCTTGATGTATCGCGAAACAAGCGACTCCCAATATTTAGCATTCGCTGAGAATATTGCCGCTTTTTTGTTGGATCATCCCAATATGCCTGAGGATATGGTTCCTTATTGGGACTATCATGCACCGAAAATTCCAACAATGCGTGATGCCTCAGCTGCTGCTATTATGGCCTCTGCCTTTTTGGAGTTAAGTACTTATGCCGAAGATGGTAATCGCTATTTCAAAGCAGCTGAGAAGATTCTTAAGAGTTTGTCATCTGAGCAATATTTGGCCCATCCGGGAACCAACGGGCACTATGTGTTGAAGCATGCAACCGGTAATTACTTGAATGGCAGTGAAGTGGATGGGACACTTATTTACGCTGACTATTATTATGTAGAGGCTTTGTTGCGTTACCTGAAAATTATAAATGATCAACCGCTTTTTACTCAAAGTCATGAATAGAAAACGCTTAATGATAGGTACAGTTCTGTTGGCAAGTGGCTTATTGTCGCCGTTATGTATGCATGCCCAAGGTCATGATAGTAAGCAATCGACGATTGAAAAGCCCAATATTATCATCTTATTCACCGATGATCAGGGATATGGCGATGTGGGTTGTTATGGTGGTGCTATTTCAACGCCCAACCTGGATCGGATGGCGCAAAACGGGATGCGATTCACTAATTTTTATGTGGCCGCAGCCTCTTGTACGCCTTCACGTGCTGCATTGCTCACTGGTTGTTACCCACAACGGGTAGGTTTGCCTGCTGTGGTAGATGATTATTCAAATATTGGCTTGAGTTCACAAGAGTTCACCATTGCCGATTATCTAAAACAGAATGGCTATGTCACCGGAATGTTTGGTAAATGGCATTTGGGGCATCACCCTGAGTTTATGCCCAATCGTCATGGATTTACTGAGTTTTATGGCATCCCGTATTCAATGGATATGTGGCCGTTTCATCCCAAACCATCGCACCCTTACCCGGCTCTGCCAGTGTATGAGAATGAAAAAGTGGTTGATTACAATCCGGATGTGAATCAGATGACAGCTCGTTTTACGAAAAGAGCCGTTGATTTTATTGAACGCCATCAGGATGCACCATTTTTTATGTACGTGCCCTATTCGCAGCCGCACGTGCCACTGGGCGCATCGGATCAATTCAGAGGTAAATCGGGTCAGGGTTTATACGGTGATGCCATCATGGAATTGGATTGGTCGGTTGGAGAGATCCTAAACACATTAAAGAGATGTGGTATTGAAGAAAATACCTTAGTCTGTTTCTCTTCTGATAACGGTCCTTGGCTATCCTATGGTAATCACAGTGGCAGTGCCGGTGGCCTGCGTGAAGGGAAAGGAACCACCTTTGGAGGCGGTCACAAAGTGCCTTTTATTGTTTCCATGCCTGGTAGTGTACCTGCAGGAAAGGTTTGTGATGAGATGGTGACAGCGATGGACTTGTTACCAACAGTGGTGAACCGAACAAATTCGCAGATGCCCCGCATGAATCCGGTGGATGGAAAAGACATCTGGCCACTGTTAACGGCTCAGAAAGGGGCAAATACGCCCTATGATGCATTCTTTTTTGTGAATAAACAAGAAGTGGAAGCTGTGAGAGCAGGGAAGTGGAAATTACATGTGCCACATCTGTATCGCATCGTGAATAAACCGGGTCAGGATGGTTTTCCTGGTGACCAGGATAACTATGGCGGAACCATTGGATTGGCCCTTTATGATGTGGTAGCCGACCCGGCTGAATCTACCAATCTGGCTAAGAAACATCCGGAAGTAGTAGAGAAATTAACCCGGATGATACTGGATTTTAAATATGATTTGAAGAAAAATAGCAGGCCTGTCGGCCGGGTAATCCGCAAATAATATGATGAGGCATCTAAAAATATATCAAGCTATTACCTGGGGCACTTTCGGATGTCTGGGATTGATGATGACAGGCTGCAGTACACATAGTTCTCAAAAAGAGACGTCAAGGCCAAACATTATCTTCATCATGTCGGATGACCATGCGACCAATGCCATTTCAGCATATGGTTCACGGCTGGCAGAGGTGGCGCCTACACCTCATATTGATCGTTTAGCGAAGGAAGGTATTCTGCTGAATAATTGTTTTTCCACCAATTCAATCTGTACCCCTAGTCGGGCTTCTATTCTCACCGGGCAATACAGTCATGTGAATGGTGTACGCACATTGAAAGATGATTTGGATCCATCAAAAATACACCTGGCACATTTGATGCAAGACGCCGGTTATCAGACCGCCATGATTGGGAAATGGCACTTGCATACGGAGCCACAAGGCTTTGATTATTGGCAGGTGTTACCGGAGCAGGGGCTCTATTTCAATCCCATGTTTAAGGTCCGGGGATTGGATGACGCAAGTGATTTCAAACAAAGAGATACCAAAGTCTATGAGGGCTACGTGAGTGATGTCATTACTGACCTTTCACTGGACTGGCTAAATAAACAAGACAAGAACCAGCCCTTTATGTTGATGATGCACCATAAGGCGCCTCATGCGCTGTGGGAGTATCATCCGAAGTATGAACACCTGTTTGATGACGTTGAAATACCGGAACCGGCTACTCTTTTTGAGGATAAAGGGCATCGCTCTGAAGCCACCCGTCAGCACGAGAACAACTTATTGAGATTGGGCAAAAGGATGAGTGGCCAGATGAAGGTGTCTTCGGTGCATGATTATAAGGAGTGGCCTACCGGCAAACTGGAAGTGGATGGTTTGAGTGAGAAGGAGTTGATTAGTGCCACTTATCAGAAATATTTGAAGGATTACCTGCGGGTGATTGCGTCAGTGGATGAGAGTGTCGGTCGGATATTGAATTATCTCGATGAGAATGACCTGGCTGAAAATACCATTGTTATTTACACATCTGATCAAGGCATGTTCCTGGGTGAGCATCAATATCTGGATAAACGATGGATGTTTGAGGAGTCCATTAAGATGCCTTTTCTGATCCGCTATCCTAAAGGATTATCATCGAATCAGGAGGTGAATGCCTTGATTAGCAATGTGGATATAGCGCCGACGCTGTTAGACCTGGCAACAATGGATACGCCTGATTGGATGCAGGGGCGCAGTTTTAAAGAAGTGCTGGAAGGTGAAATACCGCAGGATTGGCAAAAGGCCATTTACTACCGTTACTGGATGCACCGTGACATGACACCGGCTCATTATGGCATTCGCACCAAAGACTATAAGCTCATCTTCTATTACGCCTTGAATTTGGATACAAAGAGTTTTGGTCATCCCGACTCCAAGCCCGCCTGGGAACTATACGATTTGCGGAAAGATCCCTTGGAGATGAATAATGTATATGCACATCCAGAGTACAAGGACGTGATTGCAGAATTAAAACACCAACTCGATGATCTTAAGGTAGCGAATGGGGATGATGATAACAAGTATCCTCAGTTACTTGAATTAAGACAATTGGTAAACTAAATACATTTTTATGAACTTATTTAATCAATTAGGAAAAGTGCTTGTTGTGGGCTGTCTGCTGTTACTGACCACAGCAATGACTGCTCAAGAGATTAAGTCACGCCCCTATCAGGCCAGGTGGACTACTGACTTGGAAGACTGGCAGGTGGTTGATAATAAATATGAATCCAAAACCTGGATGTGGAAAGCGGCAGAGACTCTAAAAATTACGGATAGTAAACGTGCCAATGATGATTGGCTGATATCCCCGGCGATTGACTTTTCCGGTAAAGGTGCCAAAAAAGTGACGCTGAGTGCCGCCTGGAATAAAGCACAATCATCTAACATCGCCTTGTATTACTCACTCAATTACGATGGTAATCAAGAAGGAGCTGAATGGGTGTTGGTAGAAGAGCAGATCATTCCTGATGGACATCCTTACGGCTTTAAGTCAGCTGCTTTTTACCTGTTTAGTAAAAAGCTAAAGTTGACGGCCCCTAAAGTACATTTTGCAATCAGATATATGCCCCACAATGAAGCGGGTGAGTCACAAAATGAAATACGGATACACCGGTTTAAAGTGACCGATAAAAATTAATCTTAATCACTAATTAAAATCCAGAATTATGAAAACAATTACCCGAATGAAACAATTTATTTTAACTGCCATTTTAATGCTTTGCTTGGTTTCAGTAACCAATGCACAGGAAATTATGCATTCAACCAATTGGGAGGGCAGCCTTTCAGGTTGGACCGTTGTAAATGATGTGGCTGACTCTCCTACTTGGGTGCTTCGATCCAATGATGCTGGTTTGGAAGTAGTAAATACTGTGGATGCAGCTAGTATAGAGTGGTTCGTTTCTCCGCAATTTGACTTCTCAGCAGGGGATACTTATACCGTGGAGTTTGAAAAAGGATGGAACGACTCACAAAATGGTCGTTTGGACGTTTATTATGCTGAGGACTATGCAGGCGATGTTAGTGCAGCAAGCTGGCAAGTGCTTGGTGAGGATATCTTGAATGGTCAAAGTACTGGCTGGAAAAATTTTAATTCGTATAATACTAATAATACAATTCCGAGCACTTCTCCTAATGTTCGAATTGCATTTAAGTATGCATCAACTGGATTTACGATGGAAGGTGATCCTGCTGTCGCAGTTAATAAGAATAGAGTTAGATTAAAGAATTTTGTTTTAACAACAAGTGGTATAAATCCTATAAAGCTGATACCTTATGGGGCTGGCTGGGAGTATACTTTAGATGATTGGAATATTGAGAATCTTGCAGGATCAGCAAAGACTTGGGAACACAAAGATAAGTTTGATACTAATAAGGATCCAGTACCCAATAGCGTAGTCTTTATTACGGATAGTAAATCAGATCAAGATGATTGGTTAATATCACCAGCAATAAAATGTAGTGATGTCTTTCAGAAAGAGGTTGTATTTAAGGCAGCTTGGAAAAACCAACAGTCATCCAATATCTCAGTTCATTATTCAACAGATTATGCAGGAGACAAGGCGACTGCATCATGGACTACTTTAGGTTCAGATGTTATTCCTGAAAGTCATGCTTTTGGATTTTCAACATCAGATTATATTTCACTTTCATTTCCAACTGATGTGCTTGCGCCGAAAGTTTATTTTGCAATAAGTTATGGGCCATTCAAAGCACCAATAACTGATGATCCAGATATTAGTCAAAATGAAATACGTGTGATGGATTTTAAGGTTCAAGAATATTACCCTACAGCTATTAAAAATAACAAAATACAGTCAGTAAAACTATTCCCCAACCCTGCCACTTCAATTTTGAACGTGGATGTTACAGGCGAAGCTGAAGTTGAGATTTACAACGTAGCTGGTCAGTTGGTGAAAGCGGCTTCAATCCGATCGAACCAAGTGGATGTGTCTGATTTAAACCCGGGTCAATACATTATTACAGTGAAGCTATCGGATGCTGTTTATATCAACCGGTTTATTAAGAAATAAGATTATTTTTTGAAAGAGAGGGTGTCGCAATTTTAAGTTTCACGCAAAAAACGCAAAAGTTATTGATCTTACAGATTGATTTTTGCGTTCTTTGCGTGACACCTTTTTTTGTGCATACTCCCAATAAAGTATTATTTCCCCAAAAATTTAGCACATGATTCGTAAAATCCTTTTTTGTATTTGTTTGATCCTTTTTGCTGGATTGGTGAAAGCGCAGGATTATAATTATCTGAATACATTAGCACAAACAACCCCGCCAGGTCGATTGGTGGTGGATGCTACCGGCGCCTTATTTGTTACCTTACCAACTGATCACCAGGTGTTGAAAGTGAAGGGGTCAGATGGTACAATACTGGCTGAATTGGGGCAGCAGGGAATTGCCGGAAAGAGCCATGTGCTTTTAAATAAACCGTCGGATGTGGAACTTGATAAGACAGGTCATGTTTACATAGCCGATAAGGGAAATAACCGTGTCATTAATTATGATGTTGATTTAAACTATATCCGGGAGATTGATTTAGCGACTAAAGCTCCGGAGAGTGTGACGGTAGGACCGGATGGAAAACTATACATCTGTTATTCCGGCGATGGAGTTGGTGTATTGGTGTACAACCAGACAACTTTGCAACAAAACATTACGACTCTATCAACAGATAAATTCAGAAATCCGCTTAAAGTAAGATTTGATAATGCGAACCAGCTATACATTGTCGATCGTAATACCGGGATCATCAAAGTAAGCAGTATGAGCGGGAGCCAGGCTCAGGTGGCGAAAATTATTAAGAAAGAAAATGGCGCTAATGTGCTTGTGAAATGTGAGGATTTAGTCTTCTCATCAAAAGGGTCGATGATTGTAAGCAGCAGCCAGGATAAAGCCTTAGAGAATCTGTACCAGGGATTGTATCGCTTCTCAGTGGATGGTGTTTTTGTGGATCGTATTGGTCTCACCGGTGCCAATACCGCCAATGAGGGATTCACTGCACCAATAGGTATGGCCATTGATCAGCAGGACCATATCTATGTGGCCGATGCTGGTAATTCACGCATCCAAATTTGGGAAGCCATCGATAATCAGGCACCTGAATTCAACTCTTTTAACCTGCAAAAAGTCACCGTATCTGAGCTCACATTCTCCTTTGCCTTAAATGAACAATCGACCTTGTATGGGCTCATCAAAGAAGAGGGCCTGCCTCAGCCTGATGCGGCAGAAGTGATCAATCCTGCCGTTGATGCCCTTGCATTTAACGTTCAATACAGCTTACCAAATACTTTAGCCTCCCATACCCAAAGTGACCTACCCGAAGGAAAAAATTACGTCCTCTACTGTGTGGCACGCGATGAATCCGGCAATACAACATCGGTAAATGTGTCTGATATCTTCTCCACAGTGGCACGTGTCAAATATCTGATTACCGAACAGAAAGAAACAACTCAGGTGTCTCTGAAGGTCAATAGTAATGTGGCCGGCCAGGTGTATTATTGCATTGAAGATTATACGGGACAAATGCCTGCTTATACCACACATCAGCAAGTGCAGGAAGCTGCCAATGTGGTTTCATTTAATTATACCTCAGCCTGTGATGAAGCCCAATTCACAGTATCGAATCTGTTGGGAGACTCACCTTATCGCATTTCACTATTTGTAGATAATGGTGCAGGTTTAAAAACGCCTGTGACACATTATATTTTCAGAAGTAAAGATGAACTGGATCTTATATACCAACGCTATAAAACATGGTGTGTGGGTGATGACGCTGTAGATTATTCCAACCCGCTCTTACAGGCACGGTATGATGCCATGCTGGCGGCAGCAGAATCAGCTAAGGAAAATCTACATCTTTATGATGTCTCTAATCCGGGTGAAAGCTATGATTTAGTAGGCAACAGCGACCATATCAATCACATCAAAACACTGGTGCGGAATACATTATTTCCCCTGGCAATGATTTACCACATACCGGGTTCCGGCGACCAGCCCAATCCGTATTATCAGAATTCGGAAACGTGTGATCAGATTCTTGACCTTTTCCGTTACTTATCAGCCAGGGGCTTTGTTACTGGTTGCAACAGTGAATTCAAAGGCGGAGGGGTTTACCTGGGACTAACCAGTTATTTTTACGCCTCTATGTTGATGAAAAAGGAGCTGGAGCAAGCCGGATTGCTTGATGAAGTGAGTGCTAATATGGCTTGGTGGACACGGTGGGATTTGATCGGATTAGCCGCTCAACCCTGGAGTTATGAACAGAAATCGGCTTTGAAACAAGCTGATTTCGTCCGTGCATTCTATAATAATCATTTGCTTTCATTACTGACTTCATCGGATAGTGACCTGGATAAGGCTGATAAAATGGCTTTATTAGCTGATGTTTATAATGAAGCCTGCGAAATATCTTATGGTTGGGGTGGTTTTATCAAACCTGATTTTACCGGTTACCATCACCATGGTATTTGGGGCAGTGCCTACATCACAGAGGCTTTGCACATGTCGTCTATCATGAGTATGCTCACGCGTGAAACAGCTTATGCCTATTCTGCAACGGCAATAGATAATATAAGTCAGGCATTGTTGGCGTATCGATTCTATTGCAATAAATACGATAATCCCAAAAGTATCAGTGGTCGTTTCCCAACCAACCAGGGTGGGTTGTTATTGAACACCCCTGCTTTTGCCTACATGCAAATGTTGGATGCCGGAAGCCATAAAGCAGAAATGGGTGCTGCCTTCAAACGCTTATGGACGGCACCGTCAAGCCTGCTGGAATCTAAATTGGCCACTGATGTGAGTGCTACCATTCAATTCAAAGGAGGCTTGGGGGGATTGCAACAACTCATTGCCTTATCAAATGAGGGTTCCAATCCCGAACAGGCTTTAAGCGGTAATCAAGTGTTTCCTTATGGTAATATGCAGATTCATCGTCGCAATGAATGGATGGTGAGTGTGAAAGGGTACAGTAAGTATGTATGGGATTATGAAAGTAACGGCGAGCAGAACTGGTTTGGGCGTAATCAGTCAGCCGGGGCATTGGAAATTTTTGCCACCCATGATCCTGTTCAAGGAGGTATCTCTGCTTCTGCCAGTGGATGGCACGAAGCTGGTTACGATTGGGATCATGTGCCCGGAACCACTACGTTTGATTTACCCAACTGGACCGATCACGATAAAAAATTCGTTTGGGCGAAATTTTCACCCGAGTATTTTGTAGGCGGTGTTTCACAGTCCAATGGAAACGGCGTATTTGCCATGAAGTATGTGGATGTGCGTGAAACCGGATGGCTGAAGCGCGATTATAAACTAAAAGCGAACAAATCTTATTTCTTTTTCGATGATCAGATTATTTGTCTGGGCTCTGATATAAAGTCTCTTCATCCGTCATATCAAGTGCACACCACCTTGTTTCAAAATTATCTCTCCGATATTTCCATGTCTAGCTCAATCAATGGAATAGCAGAAGCAGGAGCGAACCTTAGTTATGTTCATCCCGATAATTCATCCGCTTACCTGACCGATGTATGCGGCAACAGTTACTTTTTGAGAGAGGCGTCTCAATTAAATGTGACCCGTCAATTACAATCATCACGTGACAATCGGGATAAGAAGGATACGGAAGGAAATTTTGTCAAGGCCTGGATGGATCATGGTGATGCCGCCAAGGCCGATTATGAATACCTGGTTTGGGTACAAGCCCCGGATGGCAGCATGGAAGCATTGGCTGCCAACCCCAATGAATGGTACAAGGTGGAGCAGAAAGATGAAGTAGCACATGTGGTGAGGCATGTGAAAAAGAAGATGACCGGTTATGCCATTTTTCAG
This sequence comes from Marinilabiliaceae bacterium, assembly GCA_016342595.1. Taxonomy (GTDB): domain Bacteria; phylum Bacteroidota; class Bacteroidia; order Bacteroidales; family Marinilabiliaceae; genus JAEINY01. Next base: position 1,955 of record JAEINY010000134.1, on the reverse strand, counting down.
CCCAATCAGATTATAGACAAGGGCGTGGTCTATTCCACGGATAACGATTGTGTGCTCATGCATCAGAATACTGAACAAGGCATCACACTCAGTGTGGCTCATCCTGACCTGGGGTGGCTGGATAAGGACCAGAGTCTCTACCAGGTATGGCATGTGAAAGATCACAACCGCTGGCTGAAGCCCGTCGAGCAAGCGGTGGAAATCACCCTGAAGGGAAACTGGCAAATGTGGGAAGCACATCCTTCCATTTCGTATTTAGGGTATGATTCAACAAATGATCAGACACGCATTCAATTTAGATGTCTGGATGGGAAGTCACTGGAGGTAAAACTGGAGAAAGGAATCTCAACCGGGCTGAAGGATAAAGCGGAAGGTAAACATTTTAGTATCTTTCCCAATCCTGCTCACGGTGAATTTTCCGTACGATTGGAAGAGCCGGTACAACGACTGGAAATTATAAATACCAAGGGGAGTACCATCGCTGTCTATAAAAATTTAGAAGCAGGTATTCATCCCTTTAATCGCTTACATGATAAGGGAACTTACTTTGTGCGCATTTCAGGCAATCAGATTTCTGAAACACGGAAACTGGTGGTGTTGTAATGACTTAAAGTTTCTTGTTAAAAGTTGCGAATGCATTGTTAATATGCCACAAAGTCACTAAGACTCGAAGGTTGCACAAAGGCTTAATACATAGCATTTATATGCTTCGTGATTTCTTCGAGTCTTGGAGGCTTAGTGGTGGAAATATAAGTTGCACAAAATAGAATTATAAGGGCTAATTTTAAACAGATGAGAAGACTGATAAATGTGTTGATACTCTTAATAATAGTATTAAGCACTCAAGCACAAGAGGTGATTTTTGCCGATTACTTCGATATAAAAACGAATACAGGGAAGAATGAACAGGTAACAGGAAAGATACACTTAAAACGTAATAAAGATGTTTTAACCCAACCTGTTCCGGATAGTTACCATTTTGAAATCATCAAGGATCCTTCCGGGCTGTTTCAGCTGCAAACCAATCACGACAAAGTTGGCCAAATGGAAGGCCTGCTGGTTGGAGAGCTATCGCTGAAAGATGCTAAAGTTACCCCGAAGAAACCGGTGGACTATACCTTAATTGTCGCCTTGAAAAGCGGAAAGCGCATCCTGGTAAAAAAAGATATAACGGTTCATGTGGTGGAAACGACTATGTTAGACTATCTGTCGGAATTCTATAAAGAGGAGACCATTAAGACCAGCCGTCTCTATGGGCGGAAAAAGCTATCGGATAAAAAAGTGAAAACCCTGGTGGACGAAGTTGAAGCCAATGACGGTGCCATGCCTTCTGTGAGCCCAATCTATTCAAAGCCTGTTGATCAGATTCACAAAATAGAAGATGAATGGGAGAAGGTTGCCAATCACATTGGTGGATTGGGCTATGCCTATGCCAATAATCAATCCTCCTGGTACCACAGTCCTCAATTGTATCAGGCTATCACTACGGCTGCCATTAAGTACATGAACGCCATTCCGGTGTTTGGTGATGAGATAGTGGAGCCGATAGGTGATGAAGTGGGTGACGGTTTTCAGGGGCTTGGCGAAAGTGGTCATTTGTCACATGGCTTTGTAACGCATCAATGGCGTTTAGTTGATGGCTTAGGTGCGCCATTGGTGCACATTATGCCCGCTTTGCAAAAAGATCTTAAAAAAGGAGAGCCCGAAGCCATTGCTTTGCAGGAAGCCATCTACCGTTTCTACCAGGTGTTTTTGTCTGTCACCCCTACTCGTCGGGTGATGAATAACGATGAACAGCGCTGGCGTAATATCTCCGATACCTTGTATTCAGAAGGCGCCTGGAGTGATGCCAATACGTCGCATCGCATGCGTTCATTGATGGTGATGGGCATTGTGTGGGGCGATTATAACCGGCCCATTACCTATGTTCCCTACTGGTACGATAATTATTACGA
>JAEINY010000133.1 GCA_016342595.1 Marinilabiliaceae bacterium | reverse complement strand
CTAGCGAAACTATTCTTGATTTTCCAAATATGCTCAACTGCAGCGACTATATTTATTTCATGATCCTCAAAAAGTATTTTATCAAAATTTATTTGATTTCTCAAATCATAAGTATGATCAGTATTAAAGTTTTGCCACAAGATACCTCCCGATGGCACATATTGTTTTAATACTTTATTAGAAGCCTCGTCATATTCCACATTATAATTGGCTTCATTACGAGCATAAAAAGTATTTTCATTATTATATATATGACACTTTGTATAAAAACGCTCGTATTGGAATTTAGGTGTAAATGTAAGCCCATCAATTACATCAATATTAAAACCTGCATGAAATCTTGTGTTGATATAATTTCTAGTATAATCCCTATTTAAAGTTTCTTGTAGTGGATTATATGCCCAATTTTCATATGGTAAACCATTAGCGCTCCTTGCTATAGTATTCATGTAAGGATAATTCAACATATGATTCACTTGACTGTAAGAACCATCTGGATTAACTAATGTTTCATAAGGAGACATATCTCTCAACATATTCAGATTAACTCCTGCTGTTTCTTTTTTCTTAATTTCAGTAACAATGCCGGCATTAAATTCAATCCAATCACGAATATTATAAGAATTGCGAAAATTTATCAAGACTTTCTGTTCATCATTATTTTTCCAAACTTTATCTGATTTGTTATAAAATACAGATAAATAAGTAGACGAGCGCTCACCTCTATTTTTAATTGATAAATGATATTGCTGAGTTACAGGACGACGTAATAAATATTTATTTACATCTTTCCTATAGTCTTGTTTCATTAATGTATTAATGGTGTTGTCTAAAGCATTCTTGCTAATTACACCTCTTTTATAATCAAAATATGCTTGTTGACCTTTTGATCTTGTAACTAGACCTTTGGTGATATTTTCAACTAAACCATCTGTTATATTTGGATCTATACCTACCTGATATTTTTCATACGCAAGTTGAGCTTCATTACTTGCTCTTGGTAAATTATAATCAAAATCAAATTCCTCTCCTATTTTAAGATATGAATTAAAATCGATTTTCATTTTTTCACCTTTCTTGGCTTTGCGTGTTGTTATCACAATCACACCATTACCTGCACGTGCTCCCCAGATTGAAGCTGCAGCAGCATCCTTTAATACTGTGATATTTTCCACATCATTAGGATTGATTGTTGAAAAATCACCCTCAACAGGAAAACCATCAACCACAATTAGAGGTTTAGCTACACTATTAATAGTGCTAATTCCCCGGATTGCTATTTCCATTTGTCCAGTTGTAGGATTGAAATTCTCCTGTAGCCCGGCAATGTTACCTTCGAGTGATTTTCCAATTTCTTCATTGGGGCTGGTCAGGATCTCCGAACGAGACATCACACTATATGAACCGGTAGCACGCTCTTTTGAAATTTTTGTCAATCCAGATGCATACACTACCACTTCATCCACTGAACTGGCCACAGGTATCATAACTACCGAGAAGCTAGTTTTTCCAACCAATGAAATCTCCTGATCTTCGAAACCGATGAATGAAAACACTAACCAACCAGGTTCATCAGGTACTTTAAACTCAAACTGGCCGTTTTCATCGGTAATAGTGCCTAAGGTAGTACCTTTTACATACACGTTTACGCCGACTAATGGTTGGTTTGTTTCAGCATCCACCACAGCCCCTTTCAACGTTTTTTTATCGGGTTGCGTAACCTCATTGGATAGAATTACAGGAACAGTCTTTTGGATTAAAATAACATTTTTCTCAATTACAAAAGTATAACCTGTATTTGCTAGTACTTCTCCCAATACCTCCTGCACCTCCCGGTCTGAAACTTCCAGATCCAGTCCTTCAATGGCGTTTAATTCCTGTCCATTGTATAAAAAGCCAAGATCGGTCTGTTTCTCAATGGCTTTTATACATTCCTTTAAGGTTGCATTTTTAAGTTTCAATGTCACTTTTTGCTGACTAAAAACAGATGCGGAAACCTGTAGGTTCAATACAAAAATAAATAAAACAAGCTGCTTCATAATTAACAGTGTTCGTCTACGGCTATTCAATAGGGCGAATAGCAAATCTGATTTTTTTTTCATAATTTTACAATGATTTTATGAATATTTAGGGTATTTATCCCTGAATCAGAAAGCGGGAAAGGGTCCAATTTTTCCCGCTTTCTTTTATCCGAGACTTTTATTTGATGACAATAGTATTTCCATCCACTTCAAATTTTACATCACTAACTTTCTCAATCATCCCAAGTATGACTTCCACCTGCTCAAAGCGGGGTAGCCGTCCGGTAAAATACTCAGTTCGTTGTTGTTCATTCACGTAAAACACATCAATGTTATACCAGCGCTGCAACTTCTTAAACACCTGTTCCAGCGCCTCCTCTTCGAACTGAAAATAACCGGTGGTCCAGGCAGCATAAACAGAGGCATCTACTTCTTTCAACTCACTTTTCATGGTCTGTTTATTAAAAATATACTGTTGGTTAGGAATCATCTCTACTCCTTCAATCCCACCAGTAATATTACTCACCCTCACCTTTCCATCTACCAACGTGGTATGCACGGTTTCATCATCCTCGTAACAACTGATATTAAAGACTGTTCCCAGCACCCTGACATCATGCATCGGAGTATGCACAATAAACGGCCGCGCAGCATCCGGCTCCACATCAAAGTGAACTTCACCGGTAATCTCCACTTCTCGCGTAGATCCACTAAATTGAACCGGAAATTTAATGGACGACATGGAGTTAATCCTCACTATCGTCCCATCAGCCAATTGTAAAAGATACTCCTGTCCTCTTTTCACACGAATTTCATTCATCAGGCTTTTCTCACTCGCCAGATCACTAACCATCTGGTATGCAATTCGAAGGGAATCGGTATTGATTAGAGTACCGTCGTTCTCCTTCAGTGTAGCATCCCCTTTGCCCAATGTAACGATTTGTCCATTACTTAATACCAATTCCGCACTTCTGGTCCCTGGTTTAATTTGCGTCTGAGCCACTAGTTGCGAATCTGGCTGAACTTGATAAACCATAAAATAGGTTGCTGTACCAATCAGCAATGCTACAACAGCTGCTGCAGCATAACGCATGAGTGTTAATCTAATTTGTCGTCCCCTTTTCTTCCGGATAGCTTTTTCAATATTTACCCAGGCCTTTTGAGTTTTTACAGTATCTATCTCCTGTTTCCATTGTTGAAAGGCATCCGCTTTTTGCACCTTCTGCAAAAGCTCCTTGTAATAAACATGTTGGCCACTCCACTCCACCAAAACTTTCTTCTCCTCCTCAGTAATACTATTATTCTGCAACTTCACCAGATAATTGATAATTTGTTTTCTATGTTCGCTGTCCATTCTCACTTTAATTTTAGCTTTGTATAAAAAAAACAACTATGTAATACATCGGGGTGACAGCAAAGAGAAAAAAAAGTTTATTTCATAAAAAATTAATACTCTTTCTTGCCCCCTTCCCAACCTTCCCCCAACGAAAAAGGAGCTGTACACGACGAAAATAAATTCTAGAGTTCGTTGGCATAGGAAATCTTCAGATGAAATTCCCAAAAGGTAATCAGAAATATACTCTTCCACCATTGGGGAACCTGTTCCGAAATATTGGAAAGAGTTTGGAAATGGTCGGTTTTACAAAAAGAATAAATAAAAGTGATTCTTGAGTTGCTGGTTTAGCTTCTTATAAGCTCGGCTTTTGAGAGTTTTAATCGTGTTTATGGAGATATCTAATTGATCACCTATTTCATTATTACCCAATCCATGAAGGGACAAGTTGAGAATTTCCTGTGTTTGAGGGGCCAGTTCATTAATAGCTTTGTGTAACATTAAAAACACCTCGTGTTCTATGGTAACGGTCTCGAAATAAAACTCCTCTTCATTCTTAGTAACTTCTTCGTATGCCCGCTTGACTTTTTCGTGCTTAATGTAATTTAAACACTTATTACGTACAACCGTGTATAAATAGAATCTGACATCATCCCGCTTTTTAATGGATGATCTTTTCTCCCAAGCTGAAATAAACCCTTCCTGAGCAATGTCATGAGCCGCTCCATCATTATTGACATATTTTTTTGCAAAAACAGTTAATACCGGAAAAAAATCCTCAAAAAAAACCCTAAAAGCATTAGAGTCATTTAAAGGATTACTATCACTATTTAGCTTGTCGGAATTCATTGATTGCTCTATCAGATTTAATTCCTGACTTTTCAACATGCAAGTACAGGAATGGTTACAGGCGCTAAGATAGAAAAAGAATAGAATTTTCCTGCAATTTTGAAATGTTATGCTCATCAACAACCCACCTTAATATAAATAAACCTCCTTATAAAAGCCTGGTTCTAATTTATCAGATAATGAAGGTCAATATGAAGAACCGTAATTTTTTATACTTTTAGCTTCAAATAAAAATTATCTATGCGTCACTGGAAGTTATTAAGCATTATTGCATATCTCATTATTTCTACGGTTTCAAATGCTCAATATTACAGTTCGGGATCCGATCCGGCCAGTATTAAATGGCATCAAATAAAATCCCCCTATTTCAAAGTGGTCTTCCCGGAGGAGTTTGAGCGGGAAGCGAGACGCTTTACAGCACTTCTGGATTCATTGTATTTACATGGCAGTCATTCGTTGGATCATACACCCAAACCCATCAATGTACTCATGCATTCGCGCGATGCCTATTCCAACGGCTTTGTCTCCTGGGCACCCAAACGCATGGAAGTCTATACAACCCCTCATCAGGATATGTTTGCACAAGATTGGCTGGAGCAACTGGCCATTCATGAATTCCGCCATGTGGTGCAAATTGATAAGCTGAATCAAGGTTTTACCAGAGGATTGAGCTTTTTTTTCGGACAACAAGCCATTGGGGCTGTACTGGGTTTATATGCTCCGATGTGGTTTTTGGAAGGAGATGCCGTATTAACGGAGACGATGCTGTCGCCATCCGGTCGTGGACGCAAACCGGAGTTTGAACAGCAATTGCGTGCACAGCTCTTAGAAAAAGGAAGTTATCACTACGATAAAGCCTATTTCGGATCCTACCAAGATTACATCCCCAACCATTATCACATGGGTTATTTGCTGGTGGCAGGTGCGCGTCATGAGTATGGGGCCAAGGTATGGGAACAGGCGCTTACTGAATCGGCTCGTCATCCCTGGAGTATCACACCTTTTAACAGTGGTATCAAAGAGGTCACCGGCATGAACAAAGTACCCCTCTATAATTCGGTATTCAATCAATGGAAAGAGGATTGGCAGGAACAGGAAAAGGCACTCTCCTATTCGGCCTACACCCCACTAACGAAGCGTGATCCACACTATAAAAGCTACAGTTGGCCCACTCCTATTGATGCCAGCCGAATCATTGCCGAGGTTACCGGTCCTGGTGAAATCCGCCGATTTGTAGAAGTAAATACCTCTACGGGGAAAGAATCCACGATTCATATTCCCGGATCACGTGAGCGTGAGCCCTTCTACTACAATGCCGGTCAATTGGTCTGGACGGAACTGGAACCGCATCCACGGTGGGAGAACCAGATGTTTTCCGTGATCCGAATTAAAGATTTAAAAAGCGGTAAACAAAAGAAAATCACTTCCCGTAGCCGTTACTTTGCGCCTGCCCTGTCGCCTGATGGCAAAACCATCGCAACAGTGCATGTTTCGGATGAAAACAATTATTACATCCATCTCTTAAATGCGGAGAGTGGCGCCGTCATCAAAACCATTGAAACACCCAATAAGCAATTCCCTATGACACCCGCCTGGCATGAAAACGGTCGGGAATTAGTGTTGATTTTATTGGGAGATGAAGGAAAACAAATCGCTTTACTGAATACGGATCATTCCATATGGACATCGATCACACCACCAGACTATACCCAAATCCGACTGCCCCGATTTGATGGGGATAACATTCTCTTTTGTGGCTCCTGGACAGGTATTGAGAACATCTACCGCATGACTAAAAGTGGTAAGAACCTTGAACAGCTAACTTCCAGCCGTTTTGGAGCTGCCATGGTCATGCCTTCTGCATCATCAGGACATATTATCTATAGTGACTATACTTCGGATGGATATGTGTTAGTATCGGCCTCCGAAAAAGAGCTCCAACCTCAGGCATTCATCCCGCAAGCATTGCCCGCGGAGCAGAAGCTGAAGAAAATGCAGGCCGAAGAGAAGGGTTTGCCTGATCTAAAGGGATTGACAGGTGATGAGTACAGTGTAAAAAAATACTCCAAATGGAATTTATTTAACTTCCACAGTTGGGCACCTGCTTTTGTAAATATCGATGAAGGCAGCATTGCCCCCGGTGTTTCTGCACTTTCTCAAAATTTGCTCAACACCACTTTTTTAACGGTTGGCTATAATGGAGATAGTCAGAACAGTCGGGAACGCTATTATGCCAATGTGGCTTATAAAGGATGGTGGCCGGTATTTGATCTGGAGATGAAATTTGGGGATGATATACAGCTATACAAAAATAATAACGATACATTTAGAATTCACAATATACAAAAGGAATACTATTCAACTCTTGAAGGGGGGATCAAAATACCGTTTAATTTGTCACGTGGAAAATACTTTAGACGTATCGAACCTGGTGTTCGTGCAGCTTTGCAAAAAATATCTGGTTTTGAATATGATCAAACTTTTATAACCATAAAGGACGGTAACCTGACTGAAGAGACTATCACGCGAAAGACTGAAAGTATCGAATTTACATCCATGGAATACAAATTGTTTGCCTACAATCTAAAACGGTCAGCACAACGCGATGTAACTACCCGCTGGGGACAAGTGGTTGAATTCAACTATCGGCACACACCAGTAGGTACCAATGATTATGGTTCAATCATTGGACTGCATACCCGACTTTATTTTCCAGGTATCGGGCGTCACCATTCCATTCGATTAGATAACGATTACCATCGAAAGGATCGCGGTGATAAACGGAAAACAGAAAATGAACTGAATTACTATTTAGACTTACCCGACTTCGTCAAATTCCCCCGAGGGGTTAACGGGATAAACAATGACAATGACGAGCTTTATTCATTTAAAGGGGATTACCTCTTCCCCTTAATGAATCCGGATTGGAATGTACCGGGTGTGCTCTATATGAAACGGATCACAATGAATTTGTTTTACGATTACTCACTATCAGTGATGAACCGGCAAAATAGCACCACTTCCCAATGGACGCGTTATGAAAATACCTTTCAATCGATGGGGAGTGAGATACGTGGTGAATTGCATCCCTTTCGATTTGTGTTCCCAATCACTGTAGGTTATCGTTATGCCTGGTTACCGGAAACAAAAAATCACTTCCATGAGTTTCTGTTATCTTTGAATTTTTCAGGTTTCTCGGTTAATAACTAGTTACAGACTAATCAAAATAAAAAAGCACATTGACGTCAAATAGTCAATGTGCTTTTACATTTATCTAATTACGAATTTAAGGCCTTTACATGGGTTCATTACTAACCAATCCTTTGGCTAACTCAATGACTGTAATTTCAGGGGGCATTCCAACACGGGCTGGCATTCCTAAAAATCCTAATCCGCGATTCACATATAGAAATTGATTCTCCTTTTTATATAAACCTGACCACTGTTTGAATTTGTATTTAGCCGGACTCCAGTGAAAATTTTTATATTCAATACCAAACTGCATGCCATGTGTATGACCAGCCAACATCAGATCGTAATTCGTTTTACCAACCACCTCTGCATCCCAATGATCAGGGTCATGTGATAGTAATAATTTAAACGGCATATTCTGTACATCTATCCCTGCTTTTTCCAAATCGCCATATTGGGGAAACGGAGGATGTCCCCAGTTTTCTACTCCCACTACTGCAAACTGATCACCATTACGTTCTACAATGGATGATTCGTTATTCAGAATATGAAAACCTAAACGTTTATGCGCATCAGTAATACCTTGCAGATTCTCTTTTTTATCATCTTCCGAATCCCAATGGGAATAATCACCGTAATCGTGATTACCCAGAATGGAGTACTTACCCATGGGTGCTTTCAGCTTTCCAAATACTTTTTCCCATCCCAGTGTCTCTTCGTAAAAATTATTCACCAGATCACCGGTGAAACAAATCATATCCGGATTCTCTGCATTGATGATCTCAACAGCTGCTTCCATTTCACTGTAGTTAGAATTCAGACTACCCAAATGAAGATCCGAAATCTGAACAATTTTCATCCCATCAAAAGCATCCGGTAAATTAGGAAAGGTAAGCTTCGTATATTTAGTGCTGAAGTTAAATCGCCCTTTCATCACACCAAACAGAAGCGATACAAAAGGCGCACTGGCCAACATGATGCCTACCTGACTCAGGAACTTCTTCCGGGTAATCTTAGGATAACGCCCATCGTTCATGGTTTTAAACTTTCCTTCCGGTGTAAATTTAGCCTTCACTTTAACCACCCGGTGCGTCAACCGATAGCCCGCCACATAAAAGAATTTGGGGATATATATGAGCAAATAACTGGTTAACAACCACTGGAACTGCACATAGACAGCCGGACCTGTGGCAACAGGTATAATGACCAAATAAACTACAAATAACACGATGAAAATGGATGGAATACTGCAAAACCAAAAAGATCCAAAGGGAAAGGTAAAAGGGGAAGGTGTTTCGTCGCGTTGTTCCTGGATCAACCTATACAAAAAATAGTCTACCAAGAGACTAAACAACGCCAATCCAATAAATGCTTCAACTGTAAACTTCATATCCAACATTTCGTCCAACACCACAATTTCCATACCTGAAATTGTTGGTTTGTACGGCAATTCATGTTAAAGGTTCTATTTTCAAGATAATCACACACCTTTTAAGTATTTTTAGTGTTTCAATAACTATTCAATACTAGTGCTGTAATCGCCATTAAAACCTATTTCTTCATTTCTTAAATACTATACTTAAACGGTTCAGGATATTCGTTCAACGGTTCAGGTGTTTTATCCGACGGATCGGTAGTTGGAGTCCTATGGAAAGCTGATGCAGCGGTTATTTTTGCAAAAAAAACGCAAAACAATGAATCGAAATAGGAAACTTAACCGAAGCCTTTATTGGGCCTTACCACTTATTGGCACCTTGCTGCTATCAGCTTGTAGCGAAAAAAAGAATAACACAACGACTAGCACCCTGGTTAAAACAGCTATTGTAAAACCGTGGTTAACCAATCAACCGATCACCTACCCGGGAAAAATTAAAGCTTCTGCTGATGTAAAATTGGCTTTTCGGGTAGCTGGTCCTATCCATCGATTTAATGTTGAAGAAGGTCAATTTGTAAAGAAGGGCCAATTAATTGCAGAAATTGATCCCCGTGATTATAAAATTCAATTAGCAGCTACAAAAGCTGAGTATAAACAAATCAAAGCCGAAGCCGAACGAGTTATTGAGTTACACAAACGGAATAGTGTATCTGCCAACGATTACGACAAAGCTGTTTCCGGACTAAATCGCATTAAAGCCAAATTGGATGCTCATCAAAATGCATTGAAAGACACCCGCTTGATCGCACCGTATGATGGATTCATTCAGGAAAAATTCTTCGATACCCATGAAACGGTTAGTGCCGGACTTCCAATTGTAAGTATGATTAACACCAACTGGTACGAAGTTGAAATTGATATTCCGGCTGCTGATTATGTACGCAAAGATGAGTTTGCAGACTTTAAATGCGAAACAGAGGTATTTCCAAATGTGCAATTCCCTTTAAAAATGTTGGAAATCAAACAAAAATCAAACCTCAATCAACTCTATAAGGTACGCTTCAAATTAGAGAAGCAAGCCAACTATAATCTGGCTGCCGGGATGAGTGTGAATGTCAACATTAATTTCCTGCCAAAGGAAACAGCCTTGCTGTCAATTCCCATATCTGCCATAATTCATAAAGACGAACAGCCTCAAGTATATATATATCAAGCTCAAACCGGCACTTTGCAACAACGAGCCATTCAAATCAATGAATTATTAAAAGATGGATCAGCCATCATCAAAGGTGCATTGAAACCAGGAGAGCAAGTTGTATCAGCAGGTGTTCACACATTAAAAGAAGGTCAGAAAGTAGAGTTATTAAAACCTGTATCATCAACTAATGTAGGAGGATTATTGTAATGAAGCTGACCGAATATGCATTCAATAACAAACCGTTCCTCTACTTTTTCCTGTTCATTCTGGTAGCAGGAGGAATTGGCTCCTTCTTCACCATGAGTAAGCTGGAAGATCCGGAAATTAAAGTAAAACAAGCCCTCATCATCACGGTGTATCCCGGTGCCTCCTCTCACCAGGTGGAAATGGAAGTAACTGATGTGCTGGAAAAAGCAGTCCGTACAATGGGTGATCTGGACCATGTTGAATCGAGATCTATGGCTGATTACTCCGAAGTTTTTGTGGAGCTTAAGAGTACCGTTCGCGGGGATGAAATTGAGCAAAAATGGGACATGTTGCGCCGCAAGGTGTCAAATGCACAATCTCAATTACCATCTGGCGCACAAGCCTCTATTGTAGTAGATGATTTCGGTGATGTATATGGTATGTTCTATGCCATGACTTCCGATGGCCTCAGTTACGAAGAGATGACTGATTATGCCAACCTGATCAAACGAGAAGTCCAAAATATGAAAGGCGTTCGTCGGGTAGAAGTCTATGGTGAGCGCAAAGCTTGCATCAACATCGAAATGATTCAGGATAAGATGGCCAATTTGGGCGTGCATCCGTTCGAAGTACTAAACGCACTAAACAACCAAAATAAAACTGTTTACTCCGGATACTTTAAAAGTGGTGATCACCGGTTCCGGGTAGCTGTTAATGACAGTTACAAAAGTATTTCAGACATAAATAATCTATTGCTCCAGGGCCATGAAGATGACCAGATTCGTTTAGGTGAAGTAGCGCAAGTGAGCAGAGGATATTCTGAACCGGCACGTACTCAAATGTACTACGATCAGCGTCCGGCCATTGGTCTTTCCATCTCCATGGAATCAGGTGGTAATATCACTAAACTGGGAGAAGGCATTGACGCTCGATTAGCCGAGTTAAAAACCACCCGCATTCCTGCTGGCATAGAATTTAAGAAAATCTTCTTCCAGCCGGATAAAGTGGATGATGCCATCCGGAATTTCATGCTAAATCTATTGGAATCAGTAGCCATTGTGGTCATTATATTGATGCTTACGATGGGATTTCGCAGTGGAATCATTATTGGCAGCGGATTGCTTATTACCATATTGGGTTCATTTGTGGTGCTGAAAATGTTTGATGGCACCCTGCAACGTGTTTCACTGGCTTCATTAATCGTAGCCATGGGTATGTTGGTAGATAATGCCATCGTGATCGTGGATGGCATACTGGTAGATCTGAAAAGCGGCATGAAGAAATCAGATGCGCTGGTCAACACCGCCCGCAAAACAGCATGGCCTTTGTTGGGCGCTACTATTATTGCCATTGTAGCGTTTTTACCCATATTCCTTTCGCCGGATACCTCTGGTGAATATGTGCGCGATTTGTTCATTGTACTGGCCGTATCATTGCTTTTAAGCTGGGTATTGTCTTTAACGCACACACCTCTGTATGCCGGAAAGCGATTTAAAGAGGCAAAGAGTGGAGACATTCCTGAAGTTTTATATAGCGGTAAGGTCTATGTGATTTTTCGAAAAACATTGGATTATCTACTCTATCACAAGGGGATGACCATCCTTGTCACCACACTCCTATTAGCCGGTAGTGTGTACCTGTTTAAATTTGTCAAACAAGGATTCTTCCCGGATCTGAGTTACAACCAACTCTATATTGAGTACAAAACAACCGAAGGCACACATGTGGATAAAGTTCAATCAGATCTGGAAGAGATTGGTAGCTTTCTATTAGAACGCCCCGAGATTGAGCATGTAACGACTAGTATTGGTGGTACACCATCTCGTTATAATCTGGTTCGGTCCATTGCTGAGCGCAGTATGAGTTATGGTGAATTAATTGTAGATTTTACTGATCCGGATGTTTTAAAAGAGAGCATCCCTGAGCTCCAGAAGTACTTATCCGCAAACTACCCGGAGGCTTATGTGCGCATCAAGCGTTACAACCTGATGTATAAGAAATTCCCCATCGAAGTATTGTTTACCGGTCCCGATCCGGCTGTATTAAAAGATTTAACAGCCCAGGCAAAAATGATCATGGAGGCGGAACCGACAGCTATTTTAGTAACTGATGATTGGGAACCAATGACACCTGTATTACAGGCCGACTATTATCAACCGACTGCCCGTGCAGCAGGTTTATCACGCCAGGATGTAAGCATGTCGCTGTTAGCGGCCACAGATGGTTTACCAGTGGGCTCATTCTATGAAGGGACCAATGCTTTACCCATCTATATGAAAAGTATTGGCAGCGATGGTACGCCAGTTGGAAAACTGGATAATATTCCGGTGTGGAGTTTATTACCATCCACCGGAGGTTTATCCGCTGATCTGGTTAAAGGCGTTATGATGGGCATGGTATCCACTGATGAGATCCTGGATCAAGCCATCGGTACGGTACCTTTGAACCAGGCGACAAAAGGTATTAATGTGATATGGGAAGAACCGGTGGTCAGAAGATACAACGGACAGCGGTCAATTAAAGCCCAATGTAACAACCAACCAGGAATTGGTGCAGAAACGGTTCGCGGGAACCTGAAGAAGCGCATCGAATCCATTGATTTACCGGATGGTTATAACATGGAATGGCAGGGCGAATTCCAGGCCAGCAGCCGATCCAAGAAGTACCTGTTTCTTAATCTGCCATTGGCCATTGTATTAATCATTAGTATACTCATTGCGCTCTTTAAGGATTTTAAAAAGCCCGTCATCATCCTCCTGAGTTTGCCGCTTGCCCTTATCGGCATTGTAACCGGGATGTTACTATTTGGTAAGGAGTTTGGTTTTGTTGCCATCGTCGGATCATTGGGACTAATGGGTATGATGATTAAAAACGGAGTCGTCCTGTTGGAAGAGATTAACTTACAAATAATTGGTGGTAAAGCCCCATTCCAGGCCTTGATAGATAGCTCATCCTCGCGTTTACGCCCGGTAATGATGGCTTCTCTAACGACTATTTTGGGAATGATTCCACTGCTGCCTGATGATATGTTTGGCTCCATGGCCGTCACCATGATGTCTGGTTTATTAGTTGGAACCATCATAACACTAATATTAGTACCAGTACTGTATGCTATTTTCTTTAAAGTACACCATCCACATGGAAAAAAGGCCCAACAGGAAAACAAGTAAACACATGAAAAAGATAATGAAACGACTTTATATTGCGATTGTTGTAATTATTACTCCGGCATGGATGCAGGCTCAGGTAGAACTGAACTTGCAGAAATGCAGGGATCTGGCCCTGGAATACAGTAAAACGATGGCCATCGCCACGCAACAAAAAGACAAAGCCACCTACGACCGTAAGGCTTATCAAGCCAACTATTTGCCCCGGATATCAGCAACAGGTATGTATTTCTACAAACCGGG
The DNA here is from genome assembly GCA_016342595.1 of Marinilabiliaceae bacterium. Taxonomy (GTDB): domain Bacteria; phylum Bacteroidota; class Bacteroidia; order Bacteroidales; family Marinilabiliaceae; genus JAEINY01. The sequence continues at coordinate 3,497 of JAEINY010000133.1, read as the reverse complement.
TGCCTTAGAATATGGAATATCAGGTGGGTACTTACCTACTTTTTCACGCCAAACAGATGGTAAATTGGTGCCAAATTTAGCATTAGATAACGGACAACCCATTATCGGACCAGATGGCAATCCGGTCTTCAATCAATATGCATTGATGCCGGATATGAATCTGGAACTGGGACTGGAAGGTGTAGGCATGGCTGGTCTACAGCTGGAGCAACCCATTTACATGGGTGGAAAAATACGTACTGCCAACCAAATGGCTCACATCGGCGAATCCATCGCCAATGAGAATATCCGGCTGAACAAAGCCAATACGATCACCGAATCTGATGAAGCTTACTGGCAATATGTGAGTGTAAAAGAACAATTAGCCGCTGCAAAAAGGTATCAGTCCTTGTTAAAGGGTTTGGTTAAAAATCTGACTGACGCTTATGAAACAGGTATGTCAAACCGCAACGATTTGCTAAAAGCCCAGGTGAAATATAACGAAGCCTCACTAATGGTTCAAAAAGCAAGCAATGGATTGGCGTTATCGCGTATGAACCTATGCCGGGTCATAGGTTTTCCTCTACAAGCAGAAGTCGCCGTGAATGATTCATTAACATTATTGGCCTCTCCACAGCTAATGCAGTCCGCAGAAACACTGACTAACCGTCCTGAATACCAGATGTTGGAGAAGGAAATGAATTTAAAATCAAAAGAGGTGAACCTGGTACGCGCTGATTTTCTGCCACAAGTAGGTGTTTCAGCCTCCTACTCCTATTTCAACGGGGTGCAATTAAATGGCGTCAAGGCATCCGATAACTCATTCAGTGCTTTGGCATCCGTAAAAATACCCATTTTTAACTGGGGTGAAGGGCGCAACAAAGTGCATGCTGCCCGCGCGGTTCAACAAATGAGCCAATTGAAACTGGAGCAAGCTCAGGAAATGATGGAACTGGAAATCGCCCAGGCCCACTTTAACTTAAAAGATGCATTGGCTCGTGTTGAAATGACCAGGCTTGGTTTAGAGCAGGCCGATGAAAACCTGAAAGTCAGTAAGGATCAATATGAGTTGGGAATGGAAACCTTAACCAACCATCTGGAGGCACAAGCACAATGGCAAAAAGCACATGCAGATCTCATTGAAGCCAAAGGGGATTTTAAAATCAGCGAGACGCGGTATTTAAAATCCATCGGGGTATTGGACAGGCAGTAATTGTGGACAGATTTCGCAGAATGCCCCGGAAAAAGCAAACTCAGCTTCTGTCCAGGGAATCAGCGAAATCTGTATAAAATAATCAACAAAAAAGGGTAATCATAGGAAATCAGGAAGGTATCATGCACGAAATAGTATCTTTGCACAAAACATGTGTTAGCGATCTCTTTATGTCTGGAAATCCCAAATATACACTCTGGCGGCTGAGCATTGTGACGTTCATTGCGGTCCTGATCCTGTTTGTAGTGGATTTGTTACTCACTCCCTTCAAACCGTTTCATGACCTCATCCCTTATATTTATGCCATTGTTGCATTTAACTTAGTGAGTGAAGGTAATATTCTGATTAACCGGCATTTTGATAAACATTCGCCCTGGTTTTTCAAGGTATTGCCACGTATCATAAAACAACTTTCCTGGAGTTTATTCTGGACGACTATCGTAGGAGTCATTGGCTATTGGATTATCCCAAAAAAACAATATGAAACGGGACTTTTCCTGAAAACATTCAGCCTGGTCTTTATGTTTGGCGCTCTTTTCGTGCTCATATTCAATGCCATTCTTTTTATCCGTAGTTTCATTCAAAACTGGAAAAGTTCATTCGAGGAGAATGAAAAGATTAAACGTGAAAAATTAAAGTCGGATTACATGGCCTTGCAAAACCAGCTGAATCCACATTTCCTGTTTAATAGTCTGAGTGTCCTGATTTCAGAAATCCGCTTTGATCCACCTAAAGCAGAGGAATTTGCCCGCAAAATGGCTGAAGTATACCGTTACGTATTACAATGCAAGGATGTGATGTCAATACCTCTCAAACAAGAGCTCCAATTTATTGATAACTACATCTATCTACACCAAATACGATTGGGAGGTGCCATTCATTTAAATGTGGAATTAAGTCAGGAAGAACAGCTAAAGATGATTCCGCCACTGACTTTGCAGCTTTTAGTGGAAAACGCGCTAAAGCACAATAAAGTCAGTTTAAAAGAACCGTTAACGATTATCATTACCAGTGATAATTCGGGCCAACTTGTAGTGATCAATAATCTTCAAACTAAAAAAACAACCTACAGTACCGGTACAGGCTTAAAGAATCTGTCAGAAAGATACCGCTTATTGTCTGGCAAGAAGATATTTTTTGGAGAAGAGGATAATCAATACAAAGTGGTTTTACCTTTGCTAAATGAATAAGACTGGTGCTATATTGAAACCTTTCCCGTTCACGGGACATCGCTTCGCCGGGGAAACCTGAACTTTTTACCTTTGCCTTTTTACTTCCTACTTTTTACTTTTACCTTTTAACTTTTTACTTTAAGCCTTTATCTTTCTCCCTTTTACCATTTATCTTTTTACCAGAGACCAATTATGCGCATTTTGATCATAGAAGATGAAATACCAACACAACGTTTGTTAGCAGGAACGCTGAATCAACTCAGGCCAACATGGGAAATTGTGGATTGTATAGGCACTGTAGAAGAATCAGTAGACTGGTTGCAGCAACATCCTCATCCTGATCTGATCTTTTCGGATATTCAATTATCAGATGGTACCTGTTTTGAAATCTATGAACAGATCATCCCTCAATCCTATGTTATTTTCACTACAGCCTACGATGAATATGCTATTCAAGCCTTTAAAGTGAACAGCATCGATTACTTGTTAAAACCGGTATCGACAGATATGTTGGAGCAAGCGATTCACAAGTTCGAATCCCTTCCTGCTCAACAGTCGTCTCAGCCACTTAATCTGGAACAGCTTGCTGATTCGCTGATGAGCGGTCAAAAAAAATATCGCTCCCGGATAGTTGTTAACACAGCTGATGGCTTTTTTAAAATGGATGTGGATCAAATCGCTTTCTTTTACAGTTCACATAAAGTCGTCACCGCCATTACCCAGCAAAATGAGCGCCATGTAATTGATTTCACACTCGACAAACTGGAAAAACAACTGGATCCCTCTCTGTTCTTTAGGGCCAATCGCCAATTTATTCTTCATATTGATTCTATCAGCAAAGTAGAAAACTGGTTTAATGGTAAACTGGTTGTGAAAACACGCCCCGAAGCGGAAGAAAAAATTGTGGTCAGTCGCGAAAGAGCCCGGCTGTTTAAGGAATGGATTAATCAGTAAATAGAGTAATAGTTAAAAGGGACAAGGTTATAGGGAAAAGTGAAAAGGTTACAGTGAACAGTTCAAAGTTTAAAGTAAAAAGAGAAAAGTTTAAAGAAAAAGGGCTAAAGGCTAAAGGCTAAAGGCTAAAGGCTAAAGGCTAAAGGCTAAAGGCTAAAGGCTAAAGGCTAAAGGCTAAA
>JAEINY010000132.1 GCA_016342595.1 Marinilabiliaceae bacterium | reverse complement strand
TCGTAATTTATAATTAACACATGTCATATTGTGTACATAAATATTGCAAAAACCTTTTTAGACTAGACTCATATATTCCAATAATATTAGGAGTTAGGCGTCCTAAAAAACTAATTGGTTTTGAATCAGAAATTGAATTTTTTCATTTCGTTATTAAAGTAGATAAAGAATCAATTGTTGAACAATCAATAATACCCGACTCAATTGTATTCTTTCAATCTCATCGTGAACCTATAAGTAGCAATCTTGCTCAAAAATTGAGTTTAAACAGCAACCAAGAGAAAACTGTTTTTATTGGTGCAGGTGCATTAGGTTCAAAATTACTGTTTCATTATGCAAGAGGTGGTAATTTTAACTTAAAAGCTATCGATAATGATACATTTAGTCCTCACAATATTGTGCGTCATGACTTATTCATGGAAAGTTCTGGTAAAAATAAAGCCAGAGCGGTAATTGAAAAGATAAAGGCTTTTCTCGATAATGGCAGTACACTAGAATACCACAATGGGAGTATTTTTAATTACGATAGGGCACAATTGGAGGGCTATAATTGGTTGATTGATACAAGTGCATCATTAAATGTTCAGAACTGGTTGGTGAATAGTGGAATAAACATTGTTCCAAATCGTGCTAGGGCTGAAATAGCATATAAAGGACAATTAGGTTTTTTGTACATTGAAGGTGAAAATCAAAATCCAAGAATAGATGATTTAGTTAACTATGCTTACTTTCTTGGTACAAACATTGAAATTGTTTCTGAGTGGCTGATAATAGAAAATAAGAAACAAGAAGGCAATGACTATGATATTGTGGATATTGGTATTGGTTGCAATTCGCCTACTGTAATTATGGCAAATGATTCAATGTCATTTCATTCGTCAATATTCTCAAAAATTTTAAATCATGAATCTAAAAGAAAGAAAATTAAAGAGAAAGGATTTCTAAATGTCTCCTTTATATCTGAAAATGGTTTTGATGTAAACTCAAAAAGCTTCTTTGTTCCTCCTTTTGATATTTTTAAATGTAATAATAATTCTGGTTGGGAAATTCGTCTAGTTCCTACTGTATTAGAAAAAATGAAATTGGAGGCTAAAAAGTATAAGCGCCATGAAACAGGCGGTATCTTTATTGGTATCTGTAATTATAAAACAAAAACAATTCAGGTTTTTGATACAATAACAGCTCCTCCTGACAGTAAACATTCTCCAGTATATTTTTATAGGGGCATTGAAAACTTGCCAGAACAAGTAGAATATATTAAAGAAATAACAGGTGGTATGATTGGCTATATTGGTGAATGGCACACTCATCCAATGGGGTTGGATTCTTTAAGTGGTGTTGATGAAGCAGCAGTTGAAGAATTAAAACCCTTAAATGACAAATACCCGATTCCTACTTTTATTTCAATATTATCAAAAGAAAAATATTTACCTTTTGTATTTTAATTAAGCTTTAAATTAAATGAATGAACTACTAGACAAATTGTCATCATACAACGTCTTTAATTATCTTTTTCCAGGTGTTGTCTTTGTAATCATATTAGGTAAGATTAGTGAAATTAACTTAGTCCAAAAAGATATACTTACTGGTGCTTTTCTGTATTATTTTATTGGTCTTATTATCAGTAGAATTGGGTCTTTATTTATTGAGCCGTTTCTTAAATGGATTAACTTTTTAAAGTTTTCTGACTATAGTAAGTTCGTATCAGCATCAAAGCTTGACACAAAAATTGAATTATTTTCGGAAGTAAACAATATGTATCGAACTTTGTGTTCTCTTTTTCTACTTCTTGTTATTTCTAAAGTTTATGAAATATATTTATCTGAGTTGACTTTTTTTATGAATTATGGATCTTCCCTTTTAGTTCTTATATTGTTAATCTTGTTTATATTTTCATATAAGAAACAAACGAATTATATAACTAAAAGAGTTGAATCTAATCAGCCAAAACCATAGAGCCATGCACATTAAGCAAACGTACATTGCAAACACACTACCAAATTTGTTTAGAGAGCATGTTTTCCCTACGCACAGGACTGTGGAGAATAAAGCACTTAAACCTAACAATGTGTCATGGGTAATGCAGGTAAAGTGCTATAATTAAACGAAATATCAATTAATAAGTGACAATGTAAATTGATAGTTTGGAGCTTCGAAATCCCGCACCGCTCATGCATGAACCGTTGATCGTGTGGATTTTTTTAAGCCCCTTAAAATCGTTAGCTATAAATTCTCATAACAGAAGAAACAAAACAGAGGCTGACCCCACAGTCAGCCCCTGTCATACCGTTTACTAATCAAAATGCGCCTTTAGTGCGTTTCACTTCTAAACGCCCTTTGATTATGTATCGGCATTATACCAGTGCAATTTGGTATCACCTCTCATTCCATCAGACGCTTAGGGGAAAACTTTTACCAACATGTTGTTCAAATTCAAAGTAATACCGATTCCTAATCAAAACGAGTGATAAAAACATCACTCTGTGATTGCGTATCGGCATTTACCAATTGTTACAAACAAATTGCTTTATCAATCATTTTGTAATTCTAATTGGTATAACATCCCACTTGTGGCATCAATTAATAATTAAACATTAATAATTGATTTAGTATCTACTCCACCATCACCGCTCCCAAATCAATCACCTGTCTTTGTTTTTTCAGCTGGATCACCACGGAGCGGCTGGTTTGCCGTGGAGTGCCATAGTGTTGAAAGATCTCAGCCCGCAAGGTAATGGGGCCGGCGATGGTTTGTCGCCTGTCGCCGTAATAGTGGGCTTTAATCTGATAGGTGCCGCTCACTGCTTTTTTGATGAGGTATTCCTCGGGGCCATAGCCTTGTGTGATGTCACGCGATAGGCGGCCACCCAGCCAGGTGCGCATGTAGGAATAGAAACATTTCTCACCGGAGGGTTCCAGTACCCATAAGTCCACATCAGAGTTATCGGTGCTCCAGCTTAAGACAATGCGCATATCCACTGGTAAGTGGTAGCGCCACTGGGGATCCACAAGGGAGGTGTCCAGATTATCACCGTGATGGAAAAGCAGGTTATTCATCTCATTGAGCACAATATTTTTAATGCCGTTAAAACGGCGGTCTTGTGTCATGCCCAGTGCTTTTCGATACATATCCAGTGCTTGCTGGTGGAGGTCAGCCTGCTCCAATGCCAGTGCCAGGTCACGCAGGGATTGTAGCTCTTCAGGTCGCATGGTCAGTACTGCACTGAATACCTGTATGGCCAGATTTGTTTCACCCTGTTGCAGGAGTTGATGGCCGGCGATGCGCATGATTTCGGCATTCTCCAGTTGCAGCTCTGCCAGGTTGGTGATCACTGAAAGGGCCGCGTCACTTTGCTTTTGTTCGAACAGATAAGCCGCCACATCCAGGAAGAAGGAGGGTTGTTTATTGTACTGCTTTTTAATGGTGAGGTAATAAGCATAAATCTCATCCGCCGGCAGGCTGGCCATCCGGGTGATGTAGGTGGCCGTACTGTCCCAGGGGGTCGCTACCTTGCTGGTCGTCATCCGGCTCCTCCTGTTTCTGCGTCCTCCCCGCATAGGCGGTGTGTCACAGGCTTCTTCTTCCATATCAATGACAGTCTCTTCATCCATCTCACTGTCTTCTATCTCCAGTTCATCTTCTACGATGTGTAATACATCGTTGGTATGTGGCGGAGGCGGGGGCGGTGGCCGCATTTCTTCCTGCCGGGTGATGGGTGCTTCGCGTATGGCAGGGCTTTCATCTGCAAGGTCCATTTCGTTACTGGTTTTCTTAGGTCGTTGTGGTGATACCGGGTAATCGGTGGCCCACCACTTTTTATAACTGTCTATCCAGGCTGTTAACTGATTGTTTTGATTTTTCACTTGTAGGAATTGTTGTTCTGATTGCGCAGCTAGGTATTGGTCATACTGCTCTTTCAGTTCAGCCGGTGGTTCAATCTTGAAGCGGATGTAATCTTGTAGGCGGTCCAAAACCAGTAAGGAGGTATAATCGGTGACGATACCAAATTCTTGTGCCAGGGCGATAATTCTTGCTTTGTGTTGCGTGGGCCGGGCCATCAGCTCATTGATTTGATGCATGGCCCATAAGCGGGGCGACGGCAAATGTGCTTGTACCTCTTCTTTGGAAAGGTTCAGCTCCAGCTGTTCAACGGGATCCCTGCCATTACTCAATTCAATGCTTACACTTGCTTCTGCACTGATTAAGCGGCCGGAAATGCGCAATTGCTTTTCATCGGGCGAAAGGACTGCGTTGATCTGTTGGACACGGCCATCGGAATAGTCCATGTCCTGCACTTTTAACGGTTGATGCCTCAATAGATTGACGGCTTCTTTCACCGGTAGAGTGGGCAGATCAAGGTAAGTGCCGCCACTCTGAAGCGCGACCTGTTGCAGCAAGGTATGATTGGCTTTGGTGGCGGAGTTGAGGATGGTCACCGGTTTATGGCTCGTTTGGTCGGCTAATTCACCCAGGTTGGCCAGCCCATCGGTGACCCAAATGATTTCATCACCGCTAAGGGCATCGAAGCGGATGTGGTCCATCCGGCTGCCGCCATCGTAGGTTAACGCTGACAGCCTTTGACGCAATGACTGCCATTGGCCCTCTTTTATCGTAAAGTTGCCCTTTTCCCGGAGCTGGTAATTAACGGTGGAAAGGGTGACTTTGGTGTGGGGCATATTTTTAAAATAGCCCTCTAAAACTGTTAATTCTTTGTCGATGTCACGGTTGGCACCCGAACCGGATACATCCCATAAGAGGTGAAGGTGTTTTGGCGTTCCTTTTGCTTGGCTTTTCAACTTAACCGGCAGGGAGGCATAGAAATAGGTGGTGTCGTTCCAATTGGATAAAAAGACTGATTCTTTTTTATCAGAAGCGGGCAGGGCGATGGCCAGCATGCCGTGCGCCATTATCTTTTGATGATTCACCTCTGCCACATAGGAATCGCGCCACCGGTCAAAGGTGAGGGGGGTAAAATCATTGTGCATCACCTTGGGTTTTTTGTGCCCCTTAACCACTTCCAGGCGCAGTGAGAAATCGGCTATGGTGCTGCTAAACTGAAGGGGTAAGAAGTAGTGGTGCTGTTGATCCACCCGATTCAGTTCTTCCTGACTGCTTACCACAATCCGTTTGCTTCCCAGGGCTGGAATGGGATAGACGCGGGCCTTGAAATTGTTACCTTTCGTTTTCTCCAGTAATCCCGGATCGATGCCCTCACGCACAATGGATTCAAAGACCTGTCGTCCCTTGTGTTTTTCAACAATCACCCCTTCGCGCAAGTGACCATTCACCTCCATGGCAAAACGCACGATTTGCTGATTAGCCTTCAGTGGAAAATTCAATGCGCCTTCCAGAATGCGGGAGGCCGGGTTGTAAAAGGTCATGTCATAGGTGGTGGTGGCAATGTTTCCCGTCACCAGGACATCGACTTTCAGTGTGGCGATCTCTAATTCAATGGAGTCGTTCGTTACCGTCAGTTGTGGATGGGTATCCAATGGTACTTCCAGCGGAATGGTGTTCTGCGAGCACGTCACTGCACTGATGATGCCAATCAGACTTATCAATAGTAATTTGTATACATGGATGGGTTTCATACTATGAGTTTTTTAATGAATACTATCTCTGCATAGCCAAGGGGTGTGCCATTGATGACTCCAGGTATGAATATGAGAGTGGAAAATGTGGAGGAGTGCTTTGCTTCTCCTTTATAATCGGTGAGTAAAGATCGTAAAAAAAGGATAGCTGCTAAAACTTTCCTTTGAATAATGACTCTTATGAGCTGTTTTATTATCGCCCAGAAGGGCGTAAATGTGGATGTTTTCTGGTCTTATCTCGTAACTATTACCAAAAGACACTCTGTACAATAAAGAGTAACCACAGATTACACAGATTATCACAAATCATTACTTAATCAAGCTGATCCCTCTGAGAATCTTTGCGTCTTCGCGCCTCTGCGGTTTATTAAGAAAGGGTGAAAGGTATTTGTGATCATTTGGGGCATTCGCGGTTACAGGAGATATCAACCACCAAGACGCAGAGTCGCCAAGAAAAGGAAAGAAGTTTTGCCTATTCCGGCGCATGGAGCCGACTGCGGTTATCGTTTCATTGGTTGCGCCGGTTTATATGACATCACAGAACCAGGGGTTATCACCCCTGGCTATTATTGTTTAACCCATTCAGGGTTACCATTTATCCTGGCTTTTAATACATATAGCACGCTACTTCTTTTGAACTATATCATTAATAAAGAGTCGCTAAAGTAGGGGGATTCAAGGAGGTATCGTGATAAATATGGCTTTAGACGCTTAGGGGAAAACTTTTACCAACATGTTGTTCAAATTCAAAGTAACATCCCACTTGTGGCATCAATTAATAATTAATAATTAAACATTAATAATTGATTTAGCATCTTATCAGTAATATTCGTGTATTTTTTGGCAAAATATTATTCACTTGCTGTTCAGAACCTTGAACCTTGGTACTTGATACTTGCTTGTTGATAATTCTTTTCTGGCTCGTTCAGGTTGGGATAAAGACTATGGATACTTATCGGGGTACACCACTCGTTAGCTGGTAAAAGCGATTTCCCGTATTCTCAGATGGGTGGAGAGTCTTGTGATAAAAGTTCGCATAGAACACATTTGTTGTTCTGCAATGATTTTTTTACCTTTGCGCCCCGATTCAGGAAAGGAATTCTACATTATTCAACGGTTTTATCGCTGGTTACGATACGAAAAAAAGGAATCGTCAGGCAACTTGTGGAAATTTGAGTTGCATAGAAAGGATTGAATCTGTCGTTGAATGCAATATATCACTTCTGTCGATCAGTTTGAGGACTGATTGATGAAGTTGAAGCACGTAGGTGAAAACTACTTATATATGGTAAAAAACAAGTGTATTAATTTTCTGCTGCTATTCTTATTTATAGGGGTGTCAGCATTTTCGCAACAAGATGAAGATCTTAAGCTTAAATTAGGTGGAGCCATTCGTTTTAACTACAATTTATCTGACTGGAAAGATGAGCAGGTAAAGCGCGGTGGTGATTTCGGATACGATGTTTTCAGGCTGAATGCATCGGGAAGCTATAAAAAAATCGGCTTCAATGCCGAATATCGTTTCTACTCGAAAGGTTTTGGCGGTGGCATGTTGAAGCAAGGTTGGATGGAGTACAATATTAATGAAGGGTCAACGGTGCAAGTGGGGCTACAGCAGGTGCCATTCGGTTTACAGCCCTATACTGCCAACAGTTTTTTCTTTAACTTACCTTATTACCTGGGGCTTGAAGATGACCATGACATGGGTATTAAATGGGTGAAGACCTTAGAAAAGTTGCAAATTCAAGCTGCTTTTTACAAAAATGCTGAAGAACTGAGTTTTGGTAATACCTCATCACTATCACCTGATCGTTATGCCTATGATGTGTCAGGCCGCAATAAAGAGGTGAATCAAGGGAATGCTAAAGTAAGTTATAAATGGGGCGACCAGGCCCAATCTTCCCTGGAGTTTTCAGCTATGTATGGAGGCTTGTATAATGTGGTGACTCAAAAAATGGGGGATCATTCAGCATTGGCTGTTGGGTATCGTTACAACGGTTCTAAATGGGGAGTGAAATTGCAGGCTCTTACATTTAATAAGAATCCTAATGATTCGGCACAATATAAGGATGTTATTGAAATGGCAGCCTATGGTGCACCTTATAATGTGGCAGCCAAAGGGCAGGTAGTAACGTCTTCGGTATCCTATAAAATTCCAATTAAAGGCGATTTGGTTGATGAATTATTGCTGTACAACGATTTTTCTTGGTTCAAAAAATCCAATGCAGATTTTAATGATTCCTATATGAATGTATTGGGGTGTCTCATTTCGGCCGGACCCATTTATACTTATGTCGATTCAGCATGGGGGAAAAATCATGCCTGGTTAGGGCCAGAGTGGACCAATGCTTTTGCTGAGGGAGCATCTGATGCTGATTGGCACATGCGATTCAATATTAATATTGGTTACTATTTCTAAAATAAGAGAATGATGGAACAAAAATATAAAAGAAGCGATAAGCGAACATTTCTGGGAATAAAAGCCAATGGGCCGGTATTTATTACCTCCTTGCTGGTTATTTTAATATTAGTCGCCACGACTTTGATTGTTGGGAAACCCATGGAGGGCTATTTTTCTCAAATTCAAACAGCCGTTTCCAATAATACCGGATGGTTTTTTATCTTGATGGTGAATGGTATGCTGTTATTTGCATTATATCTTGGATTTAGTAAGTTTGGAAAAATCCGATTGGGAGGAAAAGATGCTAAACCTGAATTTTCTAAAAAAGGATGGTTTTCCATGCTTTTTAGTGCCGGGATGGGCATTGGATTACTGTTCTGGAGTGTGGCAGAACCGATCTTTCATTACAACAGCAATCCGCTTATTGATAATACCGATAAAATTGCAGCGGCTAAATCGGCGATGGGTATTACCTTTTTGCACTGGGGTGTTCATGCCTGGGCAATTTATGCCATTGTAGGATTGGCCCTGGCCTTTTTCACCTTTAATAGAAAATTGCCACTAACGATACGATCTATTTTTTACCCGCTTTTGGGTGAAAAAATTTATGGTCCGATTGGTGATGCCATTGATATTATTTCAGTTATTGCCACTATTTTTGGTTTAGCTACCTCATTAGGGTTTGGTGTACAGCAGGTCAATGCAGGTCTTAATTACCTCTTCGGGTTTGAGATAAGTAGCAGTATTCAGATTGTGTTGATCATTATTATTACCGCTATGGCCACCTTATCATTGGTCTTAGGATTGGATAAAGGCATTCGAAGGTTAAGTGAATGGAATATGCGCCTGGCTTTAATGTTACTGTTGTTTGTTATTTTGGTGGGGCCCACTCTGTTTATTTTTAAATCGTTTGTTCAGAACGTGGGGCATTATTTAAATGAATTCTTTGAGTTGAGTTTTTGGACGGAATCTTATAAGGGTGTCAAAGAAGTCAAACATTGGCAAAACTCCTGGACTGTGTTTTATTGGGCCTGGTGGATTGCCTGGTCTCCATTTGTGGGAATTTTTATTGCACGGATATCTAAAGGACGTACCATCAAAGAGTTTATCTTTGGCGTTTTGCTGGTACCAACGCTTCTGACTTTTATATGGATGTCCGTTTTTGGTGGGAGTGCCATTTACCAGGAATTGTTGGGGAATCATGTGATTACAGAGGCCGTGAATGAAAATGTGGCGACTGCTATTTATAAGCTTTTGGAGCAATATCCGTTTGCATTTTTATCCTCCTTATTAGCCGTAATTCTGGTGGCCAGTTTCTTTATTACCTCTTCTGATTCAGGCTCCATGGTGGTAGACACACTAACCTCAGGGGGCAGACATGATGCACCGGTCGGTCAAAAAATATTTTGGGCTTCCATGGAAGGTACTGTGGCAGGTGTATTGTTAGTTGGTGGTGGATTAACGGCTTTACAGACAGCTTCTATTTTGACAGGGCTTCCTTTTGCGATCCTGCTGATAGTACTTTGCTTTAGTTTTCACAAATCGCTCTGTTCCTATTACGAAGAGCATTTTATTAAGAAAAAATAAGATTGTTTTAGTCTTGAAATAATTGAAGCTGGTTTGGTAATTACTGAACCAGCTTTTTTTTTGTGGCGTGCAGGGTAAATCACCAGTGCTATAAACAGTAAATTAGGGTATTAATATTTACTGAAGAAATATCTTTTAGATTCCTATTCTATTTTTTTATCCACGTATTACACGAATTAGTTTTCCTTCGAAAAACACCAAGCAGCTGAGCTGTTTTTAATACCAATTAAATATCAAATGCGATTGCTATCGCATGCGCTGGTATAATGCCGATACATAATCAAAGGGCGTTTAGAAGTGAAACGCACTAAAGGCGCATTTTGATTAGTAAACGGTATAATTCGTTAAATTCGAGAAATTAGCGGCCAACAAAACAGGAAACAGTGAAGTAGTTGTCTGACTCATTTGTGTGCATTGGCGATATTTGTGGTTTAAAAGTTATTTTATTACTCTTCCTTTGAGTACTTTGTAGTGGATTTTAGTTTTACTTTTCTGGTTTGTCCAGGTTAGAGTCAATGAAGATAAGTCTCTGGTAGTTTATCTGAGTCAGATCTATTGTTGGATAAATCGGGCTATATTATAGGCTCTGTACCACTTTGTGGTTATAAAAGGGTAATCCTGGAAGGATTGAATTTGAATAACCACGGGTGCAACCCGTGGATTATGCAGTAGTAGAAGCCCAACCCAGAATGGTTTGAATATCAACCTCTAATTTGACAGAGCTTTAAAAATTGAACTCCGTACAAAGAAAAAAATAACTACAGATTACGCAGATTATCACAAATTTCATTGCATTAGCAGGTTACCTCAACAGCGGTTAAAACCGCTCATAATCCTTACTGTCTAACTGAATTTCAAATTCACTTGAGGTGCCTGGCTTTTGGTTTTGTGCGGAGGTGGTGTCTGTTTGCTTTTTCACCATTGTGACATGTTTAACAGGTTCGGATGATTCCTCTTGGGTAGCCGTTTCGTTCAGTCTGAAATAACCTATCAGGGCTCTTAGTTGTGCCGTTTGTGCATTTAACTCTTCGGCCCCTGCTGCCATTTCCTCACTGCCGGCGGCATTTTGCTGGGTGGCCACATTCAGTTGTTGAATAGCTGTGTTGATCTGATTCACGGCTTCCCGTTGTTCAACGGTTGAGGCCGATATCTCTTTGATGAGGTTGTTGGAGCTGCTAATGGCCGGTAACACCCCATGTAATTGCTTATTGGCCGATACGGATAACTCCCGGCTCTCTTTAGCCAGCACCACAATCTCTTTTGCAGCTGCTTTACTCATCTCGGCCAGTCTGCGTACTTCAGTGGCCACCACCGTAAATCCCTTACCGTTTTCACCGGCCCTGGCGGCCTCCACAGCAGCATTCAGGGCCAATATGTTGGTCTGATTGGAAATGGTATCGATCACTGAAATCTTATCGGTAATACGTTGGTGGGCCTCCATGGCTTTCTCCGCCCATTCATTGGCCACCTGTATGCTTTGATAAGCATCTTCCGATTTATTTTTGGTCTCTTCTGCGTTCCTGCTATTTTGGTTAATGTTAGCCACCATCTCTTCAACGGAAGTGCTAATCTCTTCCAGCGAAGCGGCTTGTTCGCTGGCTCTATGAGATAATTCCTGCGATGTTGAAGTCATCTGTTCACTGGCTACCTCTATCTGATCTGAGCCGTTGGTGATTTCACCCACTACATGGCGGATTTTATCACTCATTCGTTTCATTGCCTGACCTAATTGGCCAATTTCGTCTCTGCTGTGCACTTCGAATTGATGGTAAAGTTGCCCTTGGGCTAACCATCCGGCCAAACGAACGCCTCTTGATAATGGCTTCACAATGCTTGTTGATAAGAGTCGGGCAACTACAGCCCCGATAATAAGCGAAAGGGCCAGGATAAGGAGGGAAGTAAATTCAGCCCCGGAGATGATTTTATCTTCTTGTTGAAGTGCCGATGCAACAATTTGTTTGCTGAATTTATCCAGGTTGATCCCAGATTCCTGCATTACTGCCAGTGCATGCTCTTGTTGGGTCAATTCAGCCATATATTCATTAAATGACTTTTTGTAAGCAACAATATCAGCCTCGGCCTCTTTTATAATTTGATTTCCTTTTTTATTACCATATCTAGCATTGGCCTGTTTGATGTAGGAGTGAATATTTTCAATATGGGTGGCCACCTGATCGGCTACTGCGTTATTAATATCCCCCTTCTTATTAAACGGATGGGCAATAAACATCCAGATGGATATGCGTAAATGGTCGTAGGTATTGAGCAATTTCTGACGTTGATTACCCAGTTGGTTTAACACACTATTATTGGCAAGGATGTCATCTAATTGGTCGCCCTCTTTCGTCCACTTTTGGTCGTTCTCTTTTTGTTTCTCCTTCAAACGGGCATAGTTTTGAAGTGTTTCCTCATAGGTAAGGATCTCTTTTTTTACTTTGTTAATTTCATCATTAGAGATAACACGGTATTTACTGGCGGCATCAATCTCTTTTTCTGCAGCCCGCAGGTTCTCTTTTGCATCGTTTAAGTGTTTTTTATCCTCGTATTGAGTGAACTTCAACACCTTTATTTGAGCAATTAAAAGCTGATGATCCCCTTCCTTCAGGTGATTAAACACATTAACAATGGTGCGGGTGCGTGTCAGCGCCGACCAACCGATAAATCCAACCAGTGCCACACAGAATATTATAATAGAAAATGCCAGCAATAATCTTGTACGAATGAATATGTCACGTATTTTCATCTTCAATCAGTTTAGAAGTATAATTATTGAAATGAATATAAATGTTCCCTTAAAACGGGCGCAAATGTAGATTAAAAAGTTGGCCAAAGAAGTCCATTAAGTTTCTTTATTATTTTTTCACAGTTTAATAAAAGCAGATCAAATTATTATTATGAACTTCAAGCGTGACTTGTTATGGCGGCGATGTTTTTATTAAGGTTTTATTGTGTGCACTTAGTGAGGAAATTAAAAATTTTGGGATTCGACAACGATAATTTACTGTTTGCACTGGCTTATAAAGGTTTTTTATATAAAACTATTGTGGAGATTATAGCGTTGTAATATTACCATCCAGATCCCAAAGATCTTCCCAGCCATTTGTACCTTCCCAAAGGAATACTTGTCCTTTTATCAGTCGTGAGTTACAATCGACTGTTTTCAATTCGTCCATCTCTTCCGAAGTGATTGGATTTTTAAAAGAAGACTCCAGGTTACTCAGATATTGGTATGAACGCACAGAGAATGGAATTGGAATCTGTCCACGCTGAACTGCCCATTTGATACAGATAATCGCAGGGTGAACACCTATACGCCGGGCAATTTTTTGAATCACCGGATGCTCAATATCTACAGCGTCCCCTTCGGCTTTGTCACGATCCGGACGTCTTGGTGATCCGATGGGGCAGAAACCGACTGGCTGAATGTTGTTACTGACACAGTAGTCGAATAATTCAGGCTGCTGGAAGCAAGGATGAAGTTCCATTTCATTGACTGCAGGTAATATATTCATTAGTGGCAGGATAGCGTTGAATTTGGCAATGGTCATGTTAGATGTCCCAATGTTTCGCACTTTACCTGACTCCACCAATGCTTCCATTTGCCTCCATGTATCCATAAACGCCTCTACACAAAAGGGTTTCGAATCCGGATTACGGGCCTCTCCATCGCAACCAGGTGCATGGTAGTTGGAAAATGGCCAGTGTACCAGGTATAAATCCAGGTAATCCAATTGCAGATCATCCAATGATTCCTGACATGCTTCTATGGTTTCACAGTGACGGTTGTTCCAAACTTTACTCGTGATGAATAACTCTTCACGCGTACAATAACCTTCGGCAATTGCTTCTTTGATGGCTTTTCCAATGTGTTTTTCATTCATATAAACTGCTGCACAGTCTATGTGCCGATAGCCAAAACGGATGGCTTCTTTCACAGCTTCTGCTACTTCTTCATGGGTGTAGCGATCCGATCCAAATGTTCCTAGACCGACCACAGGTATTTCATCCCCGGAGCGTAATTTTTTCTTGGGCACCATATTGGGATTGATAGCTTTCAGTTCTTGTGACATATTTTTTGTTTTAGTCTGTTATAATAAGTTTCAGGTCTTTGGTTATTCATGGTGATTTCAATACCCTCGCATTCTATTCCTGATAGGTCATTAATCAACCTGGTAGTTGAGCAGCCGGTAACCGGTTTTTTAACGGTAAAGGAAGAGGCCTCTGTGGTGGTGCCTCTTCCCATAAAAGGTTGTGTATTTTGTATTATTTGATCTCTTCATCAAATACAACCGCCACTTTACCACATTTGCCACTGGCCATCAGTTTATACGCTTTGTCAGCCTGATCCAAAGTGAAACGGTGTGTTACCAGATCTTCGGGGTGAATGCCCCAACGTACGATACGCTCCACCAATTCCTCCATTTTCCAGATGGAGGTGACCCATGATCCAAAAACTGTTTTTTGATCATGAATCATATCTGGGGACGGGTTCAATTCCATCGTACCGCCTTCGCCTATCAACACCATTTTTCCCCACTTGCGATTAGCGCGTACACATAATTGACGTGCCAGAGTATGACCTGAACAATCAACGGTTCTTTCGTAGCCGAAACCTCCGGAAGCTGCCATCGCTTTTTCTAAGGCGTCGGGGCCGGAAACAAATACTTCATCAACCAATCCTTTATCCAATGCTAGCTGGCAGCGATCTGTATCCACATCAGTAGCCACTACTTTTTGAGCACCCATGGCCTTTGCCAACATGCATGCAGCCAATCCAACAGGTCCTAATCCGGTTACTAATACCTGATCGTTACCGCATATTCCGATTTTTTCCAATCCTTCGTAAACCGTACCAAATCCACAAGCTACCTGTGCTCCATCCGTATAAGTTAATTCATCCGGAAGCAAGACCAGGTCTTTTTCATCAGCGAGGATATATTCCGCCATCCCACCGTCGCGCTGCCATCCATAAGCAGCACGGTGCTCACTTGTACAGGAGATCATGTAACCGCGACGACAGTCGTAACAAACGCCACACCCGGAAATGTGATACACAATCACACGGTCGCCTTCTTTGAATCGCTTTAAGCCCGGACCGCATTCAATGATCTGACCACATGGTTCGTGACCAGCTACTTTATTTTTGTAGGCTTCCGGTCCTTTGCCTAAATGCTCATTGTAAATAGCGCGGATGTCTGATCCACAGATAGTAGACGACTTTGTTTTGAGTACAACCTGTCCATGACCTGGGGCCGGAATTTTGACTTCCTTCATTTCTACGGTGCTATTGCCGGGTAAAAAAGCACCTACTGTTGTTCTGTACGAGTTACACATGGTTTCTAAAGTTTAGAAAATAAGTAGTTAAATTTTTTTCTATTTTGAGAGTCGTGATGTTCGTTCTCACATAGTATTAATATTAAGCTTCGATATATTGAAAGGATCTGTACCCAAAATTGGCAATAACTATGAAACTGATAAGTGGCAGAGTGAATAAAATATTCACAGCTAGCAGCCAGGTAATGATATTAAAATCAATGATAAAGCCTTGTGGTAATAGCATAATCACCATGAAAGGCCAATTGAATTCGGGCTGTTTTAGCCGTGGAAATTTCCATTGTTGTTGTAAAAGTCGCTGCCATAGGATTGGTGATGTCATTGTCAAATCCTCACAAAGTAAATAGACTGCTAATTTTAATAAATGGTACCAAATTTTTCTTTTCGATAATTTTGGCTTAATCGTTTTCCATTTCTAAAGGGATCTATTGATTATAGGAAAGGTGTAACCCCTTTCCTTAATAGGATATTGCCATATTTAGCGGTTTCTCCGGTCATGACCACTGCAAAGGCAGATCTGGCTTTGTCGTAGAAATCAAAACGGTCAATACGCTCAATGGGAGCAACGTTTGGATTGGTTATATGGATATTTTTTAGATAGGCCGTTTCAACCCCAGGATCTAATGTATCACCTTCAACTGCTGCCATCATTGTTAGTGGTGCAGGCACATAGGAATCTAATTCAAAAAGGGGGAGAATGGCAGCTAGCAAATCGGGTATCCTCAATCCATCAGCACGTAAAACACGCTGATTAAAACTCTCTCCTGGAAAATGGGCATCGGCCAAAATGATTTCATCTCCATGTCCCATGGAGGACAAAATTTTAAGTAGTTCCGGACTTATTAACGGTGATATTCCTTTTAACATGTTGTTTTAATTTTTAATGTTAAGAAAATAAGTATTGGGTAAAGTATTTAAACTCTAAAATTTAATATTTCATTTATAATAAGCGAGATGGCACCTTTTACAGCAGCTTCGTTTCCTAATTGACTGTGCAATAATTCAATGCGACGGGTGGGTTGTTGAATAATTTCTCGATTAAAGACACTTCGAATGCGCTCCTGGAAGAAAGGACCCGATTGCATTACTTTTCCGCCCAGTACAATGGCGGCCGGATTGAACGTGTTGGCTACCGATGCAATGGCTAATCCTAAATAATCAGCAGCCTGGTAAAATAAGTAAATGGCAAATTCATCTCCTTTACGAGCTGCTTCTGCAATCAATTCGGTAGATATATTCTCGATCTGATTCAGCGTTGAATGAGGGTAGAATTGTTTCTGTTTCATGGCTATTTTAGCAATGCCTCTTCCTGAGGAATAGCATTCGAGACAATCCAGCTTGCCACATGAACACTCTATACCACCGGCAATCGTACCGATGATACGATTGTGGCCAATTTCACCGGCCATACCATCAAAACCATAAAATGGCAGGCCATTCATAATGATCCCGGATCCGATACCATAGCCCACATTGATGAAGATAAAGTCCTTGTATTTTTCACCGATGCCATACATTAATTCTCCCTGTGCCATCACACGGGATACATTATCAACGATCACTGGTACCTTAAAGTGCCTGATTACGGGTTTTTTTATATCTACACCTTCCCATTTGAAATTTGGTGAATATTCAATGATGTCGTTCCTTTTATTGATAAAACCTGCCGCAGCAACACCAATGCCATGTAGCTTACTTTTGTCGATGCCTGACTTAGCGATTAGCCCTTCTATTAGGCTAACCAAACGGTTTAAATCAGCATCAAAACCGTTGGTAGTTTCAATCCGGAGGTCTTCTTCAACCAAGACATCTCCATTTAAATTGGATAAGATGCCAAAGATATGCGTACGTCCCCAATCAATGCCAATAACGTAACTGTCTTCACCATTGAAACTCACGATTACAGGGGGACGACCTCCTTTGGATGTACCAATACCAATCTGGAAAGCTAATTTCTCGTTATTGATTAAACTATCTACAATCCGGGTAATGGTGGGGGCACTTAAACCTGTTTCCTTCACTATTTCGGCACGAGAAATTTCGCCTGTTTCCCGAATAAGGTTTAAGACCTTGATTTTATTGAGACGATTAATGTATTCGGCACTTCCTTTTGGATAGTTTTGCGTCATTGAATAAACTTTCTAATGGTGCGAAAATAAGAAATGAACTTCTTTTAGCCAAATTATAAATCAAGAAAATACAGGAATTCTGATTTTACACAGGTACCTTTCAATAGACAAACAGTCAGGCTAGTGTGAAATGACTAAAAAAT
>JAEINY010000131.1 GCA_016342595.1 Marinilabiliaceae bacterium | reverse complement strand
AAACTGCGAAGCAGTTGATATATTGTAATTAGGTGTTTCATATATCAGTAGGTTGCACCATTAATAAATACTTAAACATGCAATTTGTCGCACTAGTCCCTTAAAAAAACGAGTGTTCCAAGATAATGAAACACTCGCAAATAACCTCTATTACACAGTTACTCAGAACAAGCTAACTGGCCGTTAGCATTACTTTTATTTTTTTTCAACCGCATCAATGCTTCCACATAATAATAATCAGAATAATTCAGCGGTACGTCAATTTCATTGTTGTGCGGAATACTTCCGACACTGTGTTTTAATATAAAATTACTGTTCTCACCCAGGTTAGCACGGTAATTACTGGAAGACAAGTTCTCCAGAATCAGGCAAGCTTCCTTCAGATAATCTTTATCGGTATAACCATCCAACTCAATTAATGCCGAAGCCGTAACGGCTGCTGCCGATGCATCGCGTGGTTCATTGGGGATTTTAGGAGCATCATAATCCCAATACGGAATACGATCTTCAGGCATCGCCTCGTGCTGAATGATGTAATCGGCTATCTTCATGGCCTGCTCCAGATACTTTGGATTTTTCGTATAGCGGTAACAAACCGTATACCCGTAAACACCCCATGCCTGACCACGTGCCCATTCCGACTCATGTGCATAGCCTTGTGCTGTATGGCGGTTGCGTACTTCACCGGTGATACTATCGTAATCAATCACATGATAAGAACTCATATCGGCTCTAAAATGATTCGCCATGGTAACATCAGCATGTGACACGGCCACATCAGAATATTTCATGTCGCCGGTAATCTTTGACAACTCAAATAACATCTCCAAATTCATCATGTTATCAATAATCACCGGAAACTGCCAGCCTCTTTTCGATTGCCAGCCTTTATCCACGTCCCAGGATTGAATACAGCCGACATTCGGATTAAACCGTGTAATCAATGTATTACCCGCTTCAATAAGGATCTGCTTATAATGCTCGTTACCGGTTAAGCGATAGCCATTGCCATAGGAGCAATTAAACACAAAACCTAAATCGTGGTAAAAAGGCATTAAGCGATGATCTTCATACATCTGCTGAAAATGATCTGCTGCCTGCTCCCATTTTGTATCTTGTGAATATTCATATAGATACCAACAAGTACCCGGAAAAAATCCTTCCGTCCAATCAAAACCATCACGGGTCCAGTGCATCTCACCTTCTGCCGTTAAGGTCCTTGGAATTTTCTGAGCTATTTCCGCATCCTCCAACAACAAGTTAACCTGTTTACAGGCAAACTCTAAGTTTTCCTCACATAACACTTTGGACCTCTCTACCGAATGGCACCCCCCAATAGCTAATGTAGCTACTACCAGTCCAAGATTTTTTAATAATGAAATTCTCATCTGTTTATATTTGTGCTTTAAAGTCATTTGGAACTTGTCAATTAAATCCATTCCGTTGAAAAGACTAATTGCCGATGTATTTCCTATTCACCCATCAATAGTTTCCTGGCATGAACCCATTCGCTCATCATTATTCACTAAGGGTATATCACAAAAATAACCAACCTTTGCACTAAAAAAACACCTAACTAACTGTATGCTAACCCCTAAAATCGTTCATCCAAAACCCTAACAATTGAGTATCAGAGCACAAGAATTGCCTGTAAATAATAGTTACGGACGATTTTGTCACTTTTGTGTACTATATTGGATGATTATTTTTTTGAGACCAATTCCTTTGTAATTCCTTTAACTTTACGCCTTGACCAACATATTTTGAACACTAATTATTGAGCTTATCAGAGGGGATATGAGAACTAAAAACTGGCTTATCGGGATACTTTATTTTTTTCTGTTTTTTACTGCTTCAGCACAAAAAATAGCATTTGACTACCTGGGATTGAAAGATGGTTTGTCACAAACATCCGTCACCTCCATCATGCAGGATGATATTGGCAGAATATGGATAGGGACCAGAGATGGACTAAATGTATATGATGGGGATCAAATCAAAACCTTCCGGCCGATCAGAGGTGATTCCACTTCCTTATTAGGTCACAACATCCGCAAGCTGCATAAAGATGGAGACTATATCTGGGCTGCCACTTACCATGGTGTTTCCCGTATGAACATTAAAACCCTCACTTTTGAACAGTTCCATTTTGACGGTGTTTTATCCATCCTCCCCTACCAGGGTAATTTATTGCTAGGTACCAATCGCGGTCTCTTTGAATTGAATATTGATCAAAAATCTTTTCAATTGAAGAGCACCATTTTTAACGAGATTACTTCCATCCGTCACCTTTCATTTGATAACGCGGGTATGCTATGGATATGCAGTGACATAGGCCTTCACAAACACAATCCCAAAAAAACAGTGACCGCTTTAATATTACAAGGAAAAGTCAACACGGTATTCACCGATTCTCAAAAACGAATCTGGGTGGGGACCAATGGAGAGGGTGTTTATTTGCTGAATAGACAACATGATATCATCCAACAATTCCACCACCAGGAAAATAATCTATCCCTAGTTAACAACATCATTCGCGACATTAATGAAGATTCAAAAGGCAATATCTGGGTAGGTACATTCCTGGGATTAAGTATTATTGACGGACACACGCTCGCTCTATCCAATTACCAACAAACAGATGAAGGTGCGAATAGTCTGTCTCACAACAGCATTTACTGCATGATGCGTGATCACCAGGGCACCATGTGGATTGGCACCTACTTTGGCGGCATCAGTTATTTCAATCCTGATTTTCACATCTACCAACGCTACCCGGTCCGTGATAACCATCCCAAAGGCATTAGTTATCGGGTAATTGGAAAAATGCTGGAAGATGAACAAAACAACCTGTGGATTGCCACCGAAGGCGGCGGATTAGACTATTTCAACCGGCAAACGCATACTTTTAAACACTATCGCCATCGCGAAGGTCAACCAGGAATCTCACATAACAGTATTAAATCGCTGTTGATGGCCGATAAAAACACCCTTTTTATTGGAACACATATGGGTGGGTTCAACATTCTTGATCTGCCAAGTAATACGTTCACCAATTATACACACCATCCTTCCGATAGCAGCTCCCTTCCATCCAATGTGGTTACCTCTATTATCCCTTATCATGACCACTATTTACTGGGTACACAAAAAGGCATTGTGCAATTCGACCCCATTACCAAGAAGTTCTCCCCTTTAATTGCCGACAAAGAAACACGGGCTTACATTGGTGATGTTATTTATTGTCTTTTTGAAGATAGTTTTGGCAAACTATGGATTGGTACTGAAAAAAATGGCCTTTGCACCTATGATGCGCAGACAAAGTCCGTTAAAAAATATACCTATAACACCAAAGATCCCAGCTCCATCAGTAGTAATACCATCTATTGTATTTTTGAGGATCACCAGTTCCGACTATGGATTGGCACTTTTGGCGGCGGACTGAATCAATACATTCGCGAACAGGATCAGTTCGCTAATTTCACCAGCACCTCCCACCAATTACCCAGTGACTTCATTTACGGCATCCAGGAATCCCGTTATGGCAACCTATGGGTGGCAACAGGTAAAGGATTAGCACGCTTTGATGTGGAGAATGACCGTGTTTATGGCTATCATCAGAATAACGGTTTTCCACTGGAAGAACTCAACGAAGGCTCCTTGTACCTCACCGGCGATGGTGAAGTATTTGTAGGTGGAGTCAATGGACTCATCTCCTTTAAAGAAGAAGACTTACTAAAAAGATCCAATGACTTTTCATTGATATTCAACTCCCTGCACGTTAACAATCAAGAGATACTCCCCAATGATAACACAGGTATACTGAAACAAGATCTGGCGTATACACAAGCCATCACGCTGGAACCTGAACAAGATGTTTTCACCATCAATTATTCGGCTTGTAATTTCATTTCCACCAATCAAAACAAGTATCAATACAAGTTGGAGGACTTTAATAAAAGATGGGTAGATGCAGGTAATCAAACTTCTGTGACTTATACCAACCTGGATCCCGGAACTTATACCCTAAAACTCCGGGTATTAAATAGCATAGAAAATAATGTAGTGGATCAAAAAAGCATCCGCATTATTGTCAATCCTCCCATCTATAAAACCTGGTATGCCTATATTTTTTACCTCTTAGCTATTATTGCCATCATCATATGGCTCAACCAGATTTACCTAACGCGTGTTCGACTGATTGACAGCTTGAAAGCGGAAAAACGTGATAAAGAACAAATGAAAGAACTGAATCAATCCAAATTGCGTTTTTTCACCAATATATCACATGAATTCAGAACCCCGTTAACCTTAATTACCGGTACCCTGGAAGCTATATTAGAAGATACCAAAACATCTGCCCGAAACTACAAGAAACTGCTGACCATTAACAACAATGCGGTTCGACTGAACAACCTCATCACCGAACTACTGGACTTTCGAAAACTGGAACAGGGATTTCTCAAGTTGAAAGTATCAGAACATAAGGTATCAGGCTTTTTAGATGAGATTTTCCAGTCATTTGTAGAATATGCACAATACCATCAGGTGGAATATGATTTTACTCCCCCCCCATCCGCATTGGCATTATGGTTTGATATGAAACAGATGGAAAAAGTATTCTACAACCTCATTTCCAATGCTTTTAAGGTGGTGGATAAAAAGACAGGAAAAGTTATTATAGAAGTGATTGAACAACCAGGTTATGTTGATATTACCGTTTCGGATAATGGCCCGGGCATGCCACCTGATAAAGTAGAAAAGATATTCGATCGTTTTTACCAAATCGATCGGGTTTCCGGTAAAACAACCGGACAAGGAAGTGGTATCGGTCTCGCCCTGTGTAAAGGCATTGTAAAAGAACACAAAGGTCAAGTCATTGTGAATAGCGGAGAAGGTGAAGGTACCTCCTTTACGATCCGACTCAAAAAAGGAAACAAGCATTACGATGAGGACGAATTAACACCGGATGAAACGACATTAATCTCGGAAAAGACGCCCTTCATTTACCTGGAAAATAATCAGGCTGATGAAACGCCCGCCGAACTGCCGGAGAATGCGCCGACAGTGCTGATCGTTGAAGATAACACCGAAGCCCGTCACATGCTAAGAGACATCTTTTCATCCACCTATAAAATAGTGGAAGCCGAAGATGGAAATGTGGGCCTGAAAACCGCATTGGAACAACAGCCTGACCTCATCTTATCAGATGTCATGATGCCTAACTTATCCGGCACTCAGATGTGCGCCAAGATCAAACGAAACATTCAGACCAGTCACATCCCGGTGATATTGCTCACTGCCCGCACAGCGATGGAATATAAAATTGAAGGCATTGAAACAGGAGCCGATGATTACATCACCAAACCGTTTAACACAAAACTTCTAAGGGCCCGTGTGAAAAACCTGCTTCAAAACCGGGTGCTCATGCAACAAAAGTTTAAAGAAGATCCGAAGGCTGAGATCAAAGAAGTGGCGACCAATTCCATGGATCAGAAACTGTTGGAAAAAGCACGTGAGATTATTGAAGATCACATTGATGATACCGAATTTGATGTGAATGATTTTGCCAAAGAAATGAGCTTGGGGCGTACACGCCTCTATGCCAAAATAAAAGGTGTAACCGGGCAAACACCCAACGACTTCATTCTGTCCATCCGCTTGAAAAAAGCAGCTGAATTATTGTTGACTGAGACCGAAATGAACGTCTCAGAAATAGCCTATGCAGTGGGATTTAGCACCCCACGATATTTCAGCCGTTGCTTCCGGGAGCACTTTGGTGTGTCACCATCTAAATACACCAATTCAAATGAATCAACAGGAGAACAGAAAAATAGTGATCCGGAAGAAAATCAAGAGAAATAGAAATTTTAAAGAAAAGCTCACAGAGCATTGCCAATATAAAAATCAAATGCTCTGTGCTCTTTCGTTTTGTTCTTCAATTTTCTCTAATTAAGCGAATTAGTTTTCCTTCGAAAACACCAAGCAGCTAAGCTGTTTCTAATTAGTTAAATTCGAGAAATTAGCGGACAACAAAACAGGAAACAATGAAGCTGTTGTCTGACTCATTTGTGTCCATTTGCGATATTTGTAGTTTAAAAGTTATTTCTATCCGCTCCCTAAGTTTAGGGAGTTAAAAAGACCATTTTTAACCTCTCTGAAAGATTTTATCCGCATATGTGTACGATTGTTCACATCGGACGGGATTGCTTAGGCTAATTTGCAAACCAAATCAGTACTACATCTTTATGAACAATAAAAACACACATTGGGCCCTGGCCCTCGTTATGGCCGTGTCGGGTTCCATAAATGCACAGGACTCCAAATTATGGGAAGATTTTAAGACCCACACAGAAAAAGGCGAAACAGCCGAATTACCGGATTTCTCCTATGCCGGGTATCACCATGGAGAAAAAGCGATTCCGGAAGTCAATCACAAAGTTTTTAAGGTGGCCGATTTTGGGGCTATTCCCAATGATGGTCAATCCGACAAAGCAGCCATCCGTAAAACGATTGCAGCGGCAGAAAAAAATGGGTCTGGTATTATCTTCTTTCCTAAGGGAAGATTTCTGGTAAATGAAGAAAGTGATGATGCCAAACCAATCATCATCAAAGGGAAAAAAATCGTTTTTAGAGGGAGTGGTTCCGGCGCAGATGGCACCGAACTCTATATGAAAGAGCATTTGCCGGCCAAGGATCCTAAAAAATTATGGACGACGCCTTATTTGTTTCAATTTACCGGAGGCGGTAGTGAAGACGTTTTATCTGAAATAATTGGTAATGCACCACGTGGCAGCAAAACCATTAAGGTAATCAACAGCGCCAAAATAAAAGCCGGTAACTGGATTGTGGTGCGCGTGAAAAATAACGCCCCTGACCTTATCGAACACGAAATGTGTGGTTGCCATGTAGACAAAGCCTGGACATCCATCCTTAAAAAAGGTGTCTATGTGAACGAATACCACCAGATAGAAAAAGTAAAAGGCCGCACAGTGACTCTCAAAGAGCCATTGATGCGTGAGATCAATAAAAAACACAAATGGCAGGTGTTGAGTTATGCCCATTTTGAAGAAGTAGGTGTGGAAAACATTGCATTTGTGGGTAACTGGCATGAGAATTTTGTGCACCACAAAGACGCCCTTCATGACGGTGGGTATTCAGCCCTTAAATTCTCAAGATTAGCCAACAGCTGGATACAAAACTGTCGTTTCACAGATGTCAACCGGGCGGCCAGCATGAGCCAAAGTGCCAATGTATCCATCTTAAATTGTCAGGTCACCGGTACGCCCGGCCACAGTTCCATCAGCTCCGGTGCATCCACACGCGTATTGGTTGGAAATGTAGATGATTCGTCTTCACAATGGCATGCTCCCGGTGTGACAGGCCCTTCCATCGGAAGCGTTTTCTGGCGAGTGAAATACAATGAAGATACCAGTTTTGAGACACATGCCTCACAGCCCCGCACCACTTTATTTGATTGTATCGAAGGCGGATTCTTCATTGGTCGTGGTGGCGGTGCCCGTCAAAACCTGCCCAATCACCTGGAGCATTTAGTGCTTTGGAACTACAAAGAACTAGGCGAACCTGAAACGGATTTTGAATTCTGGTCCTCGAAAACCTGGTTCTGGAAGATCATCCCACCTTATGTAGTCGGTTTCCACGGTGCCGGTACTACTTTTAAAGAAGATCAGATCAAAGTTTTGGAATCATTAGGTACACCTGTTAATCCGGAATCACTCTACGAGGCTCAGTTAAAACTGAGACTAGGTAAACTACCCCAATGGCTTACAGACATTAAAAACAACCTTTAAATCATTAATCATGAAAAGATTATTAACAACATTCTTCGCTTGCACCATTCTATTAGCCTTCACTTCCGGTGCTTTGGCCAATAAGCCGGTAAAGGTAAAAGTGTTTCAGGATGCTTTTGTACAAGGTGGCGGAACGGCCGACGAGGCTTTGGGATCAACCACATCAGGTCGTTTGCGCGTGATGAAATCAAATGACGACGATAAATATTCACGCACGACTTATCTGCAATTCAACCTCAAAAAGATTGAAGATTTTAAAACGGTCGATTTAAATGTATGCATCCGTGTATATCCTAGTAAAGTAGACGCTTCAGAAACATTTACCATGCAGGTTTATGGGAACGGCAATGCTAAATGGAATGAGTCAGCCATCACCTTCAATAACAAACCAGAAAAAGGTGAGATGCTGACTTCAAAAGAGTTCAAAGCCAATGACAACAATGATTGGATGAAAATCAGCATCCCTGCTGATGCAATGAAAGAACTCCTGAAAAACAGCAAAAAAGGCAGAATCACACTGGTTCTTTCCAACGATGATTTCAATAAAACCAGTGCTGAGATCATTTCCAAAGAACGCACCTGGAGCAACGGATCACTTGCCAAACGCGAGGCTTATTTGAGTTTCCAATAAAAAATATCTGAATGCACTTAGGAATTGTGACAGAATAACCTGACTGTATTTGTGTGTTTTTTAAAAACAATGTGTTACACGGAGAACGCAAAGTTAAGGAAAAGGAAATGGTCACAGAGCCTTTAGAATTTAATATAGAAAATAATTAATGCCTTGCTAATGAAAATACTCTGTGCCCTTATTGTTTTTGTTTTCTCCGAAACTCTGTGTAACAATTTGATGAATTATCAAAACTTGTTTTTGAACAACACAGCACTAAAGTCACCAGTTTACTTTGTAACGAAGACTTAAGAATAGGTCGCCCCATCAAACAGGCGGCCTATTTTTCCTTACACAAGCAAGCACATTTTTCCATAAAAACACCCCTTCATATCATGATTACCAGAAGCTCTTTTATCATTTATTTACTTTTTCACATTACCCTGGTATTTGGCCAAGGCATTGATATTGACTATGCCTATAATGACGATAAGAGTATTGATCTTTCTTACACCAAGGACGTACCGGGCTCCTACTCGGTTTATATCGAATTTACGAAGTCTGATAATACAACCGATGTCAGTGGCTGGTATCCCCTTCCATATCGTTCGGGACGCTTATTCACCCTTAAACCCTTTGATACTAACAGCTATATACGCATTGCCTATAGAACAAAAATAGTAAGAGGGATATTAGATCCCAAAGCAGATACCACCTTTACCTACCTGTTGCCCTTTGCCGACCAGGTGAAGACAAAAGTTAACTTTTTACGCTACCTGGGAAAAAAATATTTTGGCCAGGTTAATCCCGAAAACTGGAAAGCCTTTCAATTTTTTAGCGATAAACCTGATACAGTGTGTGCATCACGCAAAGGAATCGTGGTAAAGGTGACTAAGCAACACGATATGGATACCACCCAATATTATTCATACTCCAGTCGTAAAAATCAATTAACGATTGAGCATGCCGATGGCACCTTTGCCAGGTATGAAGGATTTAATGGTCATCAAATTTTCGTTGAGGCAGGAGATTGGGTTATACCCGGTCAGGCACTTGGGGTATTGAGTGCCTATGACAAAAGAGGTAATTATCAATTACGTTTTGCTATCTTTTATCTGCTGGATGCCAATACTGATTTTGAATCAAATACCTCACTAAAAGAACGCAGGAGTCAAAACAAATATTTGAATCCTTATTTTATGACCTCAATTGGCAAAACACAATTAACTGCCAAAACCGAATATACATCCACAATACCGGAAGCTATTATCATCAAAGAAATGAGTAAAAAAGAGCGCAAAAAAAGACAGAAAGCGCTGCGCCTTTGTCAATAAACACACATTAATCAAATAGAATTTACACATTATGAAACCAGTCAAACAATTAATGGCACTCATGGGCATAGGCACTGCGCTTTGTTCATGCCAAACCAAGCCAGCCGTACCACAACCCAACATCGTCGTCATCTACCTGGATGATTTGGGTTATGGCGATGTGGGCGCTTATGGGGCCGCCCCCCAACTAAAAACACCCAACAAGTCACCCTGCCTAAAAAACTAAAAGAAAAAGGGTACCACACCGGCATTGTCGGGAAGTGGCATTTGGGTTTAGGCGATGGACAAGTGGATTGGAATACCTCTGTTAAGCCGGGTCCCAATGAAGTAGGCTTTGACTACAGCTACATCATGGCTGCCACGCAAGACCGGGTACCCACCGTATACATTGAAAATGGGGAGGTAGTCGGACTGGATCAGAAGGATCCCATTCAGGTGAATTACCAGCAGAATTATGAGGGACAACCCACCGGAAAAAAGAATCCTGAACTGCTGAAAATGAAATGGCACCACGGGCATAACAACACCATCATTAATGGCATACCGCGTATCGGGTACATGAAAGGTGGCAAAGCGGCGCAATGGACCGATGAGAACATGGCCGACACTTTCCTGGTCCGGGCTCAACAATATGTGATGCAACACAAGGATGAACCTTTCTTTTTGTATTATGCCATGCAGCAACCCCATGTACCCCGCACACCTCATCCGCGTTTTGCAGGGGCATCAGGCATGGGCCCCAGAGGTGATGTGATTGTGGAAGCCGACTGGTGCATTGGTGAGTTCATAAAAACACTGGAAGAAGAAAACCTGCTGGAGAATACGCTCATCATTTTCTCCAGTGATAACGGACCGGTATAAAATGACGGCTACTATGATGATGCCGTTGAAAAACTGGGCGATCACAATCCCAATGGATCCCTGAGAGGTGGCAAATACAGCCTCTTTGAAGCCGGTACCCGGGTGCCTTTGATCACTTACTGGAAAGGAAAGATCCAGCCCCAAAAATCGGATGCATTGATCTGTCAGGTGGATCTGTTAGCATCCATTGCCAAGCTGGTGGGAAGTGATCAAAAAAACGAAGACATCGCCCAGCAAAATAATGTGGCTGAAAAAGAGCCTGAGAAGCTCAAAGAAATGATTGCTACTTTTAAGACGTTGAGAGGGAATGATTACCGGAATACACAAAAATTAGAACTCAAATAAAAGGGCGAATGCCGTCCTCATCCAGCGAATTTTTCAAGAGCTTGTCTCAAAAGGCAAATAAATGCCACAAAGTCACAAGCCCGATAATCATCGGGCCACCAAGTATTCACTAAGAACAAACTTAAGAGATCTAGCTCTTTGTGTTTTCTTTGAGACTTGGTGTCTTAGTGGCAAATTATCTTTTTAATGCCTTTTGAGACAAGCTCTTTTTTGCACAAAAAATTCATCAGAAACATTTGATTTTAGACTCTTCCGGAAGATGGGTAGTTATTATTAAAAATTGAACTCCGCTGGAGTTCCTTCGTTTCATTCTGTTGCCCCGTAGGCTTTCACCTACGGTTATTGTTATTTGATCCTTATCGGATCATTTTTATCAATAAAAGTCATCTCATTAAAGAGGTGTAATAAGCCATAATTGCAAGCGCGAAGTAAAAAAAGAGTAATCCTGGAAGGATTGAATTTGAATAACCACGGGTAAAACCCGTGGATTATGAAATAACAGAAGCACAACCCCGGATGGGGTTGAATACTAATAAAACCAGAATTTTATTGATACATATATAATTGAACCTGCGCATTTCCCTGATGACCCTGTTTTTACTAGCCCCCCAGCATATTGCACCCATCCTCCGGTAATTTTATCGTGCCCTCCGGCACATTCTTCATCTCCTCCGGCAAGGTATGGCCGTCCTCCACCATAAAATGATCGTCAATCAGTTACTTTCACCAATCCTTCGGTCGTTTCTTCAAGTCCATCAGCAAGGTATGGCCGTCCTCCACCATAAAATGATCGTCAATCAGTTACTTTCACCAATCCTTCGGCAGTTTCTTCCTGTTCCCGGGTAATTTCACACACTTCTCTGGCGAATACATTGGTTAGGTTCAACGCTTATGAATAAATTTGGCCCATGAACGGACGTTTGTAACCAATGCTGCTGTCTATGTCCTTGTATTTTTATCACCTATTTATTAAGTGGAAAACGATGAAAAAAAACCAATTCAAGAGAGGATTACAGCTCTTATGCATAAGTACCCTGCTTATCGGCACACATCTCTCCCTGTCAGCTCAGGAATTCAAACATGAGAAGTTATGGTCCTTCGAATCCATAAACAAGCAACAATGGAAACTCCGGAAAGGCCATAAAATCACCACCAGCAGTGATCATTATAAACATGGTGGTAAATCACTCCAATGGAGCTGGCAAAAAGCGGGTGCTATCACTCTTTTACACGACATCGGGTTTCAACCCTTTAATCCCGAAGGTGAAGATAAATCCATCCCCTCCTTTGCTTTTTGGATGTACAATGAAACACCGGTTGATGCTCCTGCCACCTTTGTGTTTGGTACTGATGACACCGACAATTGCCAGTTTACTTTCAAGCTGGATTTTAAAGGCTGGCGATCGGCCTGGGTCTCCTTTGAACGGGACATGGAAGGCACACCTGTGACCGGCATGAACCGCTTGCGTATAGAGAGCCCTAAATCCGTAAACAAAGGACAGCTCTTCATCGACCATATGATGTTATGTCACAACATCGACAGCCGTCACCATACACCGGATAATCAGGTACCCTTCGTCAACAAAGGCACTACCAGCCATTGGTTGATTCAACAGGAAGCGAGTCTGGCTCAACCGGATATCCCTGCACCGGCGAAAGTATCGAAGGAAGATATCCAATACATGGAAAACATTGAAAACCGTTTCCAGCAGGATATCCTGAAAAAGCAGTCGGTTAACGAAAAGACGGTTGAAGAACTCCGGACACAATTTTCGACCTATGAAATAGCCAGAAAAGGAGACCAGATCACCGGTTTACCCATCTGGTTCGGGCGTAATGCAGAATTATACATCCCACTGATCAGTCACAAAGAAGCTAAAAACTTTTATAACAAGACCGGGCAAAATGCAAAGGTTTACTTTGACTTTATGCTGAAAGTGGCTACTGCACATGTTAACTCCTCTTCTGAGACCCTAAAAAAAGAGCTGGCGTCGATGTACCTGGATCTTTATGACCACATGGTAGATCAGGGCTTTGCGGCAGGCAGTGGTTTGGGAACCATTCACCATTACGGATACAACTGGCGCAGTTATTACAGAGCCTTATTCCTGATGCGCGACGTACTGGAAGCTAACAACCATTTACAGGAAGCCGTGGCCGGCATGCAATGGTTTGCCAGTGTGGGTGAAACCTTTCATGCGCCGGAAACCTATGGCATGGACATGGACGCTTTCAACACCCAGGTGATGGGACGACTAGCCAGTATTTTAATCATGGCCGACAGCCCGGAAAAAGTGCAGTACCTCAACTGTTTTTCACGTTGGATCAACAATGGATTGATGCCGGCACCCGGCTTGAATGATGCCTTCAAAATTGATGGCTCAGCCTATCACCATGCCAATCACTACCCGGCCTATGCCACAGGGGGGATGAACGGTGCGGTGCGTATGGTTTACTTCCTGAGTGATTCCCCTTTTGCGGTATCACAAACCGCACACGAGACGCTTAAAAAAGCATTGCTGACCATGCGTTTCTATTGTAATTTCTTACACTGGCCTACTTCCATGTCGGGCCGTCACCCGGAAGGAAAAGGCAAGCTGGACCGCTCTCACTTTGCCATCTTAGCCAAAGCCGGATCACCCGATGGTACGCAAAAGATAGATGGTGAGCTGGCATCAGCCTACCTGCGCCTGATGACCAAAAAGAAAGATCGATTTGCCAAAGAATTCACGCTGCAAGGCCAAAGAGCTGAAGCTACGCCCTCCGGTCATATTACCATGCCTTATGCTTGTTCATCGATACATCGCCGCAATGAATGGGCGGTATCTGTCAGAGGTCACTCCCGTTACTTATGGGCTTCGGAACATTACCTGGGTGCCAATCTTTACGGGCGCTACCTGGCACACGGACAATTGCAGATCATGGGCGCCGGAGATCCGGTCACACCTAAATCAAGCGGCTTTGTACAACAAGGCTGGGACTGGAACCGTTTCCCGGGTACCACAGTCATCAACTTACCGGTTGAAGAATTACGCGCTGATATCCGTAATGTCGATCAATTCTCGGGCTATGAAGAGATGCTATTCTCCGATGAAGCCTTTGCCGGTGGGGTGCATGCCAATAACCAAAATGGGGTGTATGCATTTATTTTACATGAGCACGATAAATATCAGGGCACTTTACGAGCCCGCAAATCGTGGTTTTTCTTCGATGATAAAATCGTTTGTTTAGGTTCGGGTATTGAAAATAAAAATGCAGAACGTCCCACCGAAACAACGCTTTTCCAAAACCACCTGGGTAAAAAAGATCAGGCAGTAATTGTTAACGCTACTGAATTAAAAAGCGCTGAGCTGGAAAAGCGCTATGAAGCCAATCACATGTGGATGATGGATAACAAAGGAAACGGTTACCTCATCACGGCCGGATCTGTTTATTTCCGTCAAGGACTACAGCATTCACGCGATGAAAGCAGCGAGAAACCAACCAAAGGTGAATTTGCCACTGCCGTTATCGAACATGGTAAAGCACCTGAAGACGCCACTTATCACTACTGTGTGATTCCGGCAACAACACAAGCGAAAGTGAAGAAATTGGCGCAAGATTCGGAATACGAGGTATTGGCGCAAAGCAAGCAAAAGCACATTGTGCACAACGAAGCTTCCAATGAAACGGGTTATGTATTCTTTGAAGCTGCACAGGATAATAAGCAGGGGATCATCCGCCACACTAATTTGCCATGTATTGCCCTTTCAAAAATGAACAGTCAGGCTTTGGAACTCAATGTGGTTAATCCGGATTTAGCGTTATATGAGGGCCCTGCTGATGAAATCTACAAAGACGGAAAACGGGTGGAACGCAGCATCTACGGCCGTCCATGGCGACCAGCGGAAAGCCGGACCACCACACTGGAAATTGAAATCGAAGGTAAATGGCGAGCGACAAAGGAAACCACTGTACTGAATTATACAGAAGCTGGAAACACCATCGTTTCAGTTCAGTGTAAAGATGGATTGACACAACAAGTACTTTTGGAGCAAATAAATTAATCAGTAATAAAATCATTTATAGCATAAAAGAGGTTGTCTCAAAAGGAAGCAAGTGAATGCTTTGCCACTAAGACACCAAGTCTCAAAGAAAACACAAAGAATTAAAGTTCGTCAAGTTAGCTCTTAGTGAATACTTGGTGGCCCGATGGCTATCGGGCTAGTGCTACAAATTGCATGTTTAAGTATTTATTAATGGTGCAACCTACTGATATATGAAACACCTAATTACAATATATCAACTGCTTCGCAGTTTTCTTTAAAGGAACCGCGAATTTAACGAATTACACGAATTCGTTTTCCGCCGGAAAACGTTAATTACCAGAAATTTTAATAATTCGTTTAATTAGCGTAATTCGCGGTTTAAAGAAAAAATTTATTTGATTGGAAGCAAAGTAAAATAATTACTTGAATTTAGAATTTGAAGTACTAGTGACTTTGTGGCATTTATTTGGCTTATGAGACAACCTCCTTTTTTATCAAAGAATTTCATGACAACTAAATTATCTATCCTATCAATAATTTGCCTTTTCATATTACTGGAATGCAAAGGAGCAACATCGGTACAATTGCCGAAGATCACCGATAAACAAGAAGTTATAACATCACCATTCACTTCCATTGAAGTGAGCAGTGCCAAAGAACTCCTTCAGGCCATTGATCAACTTATTCCCGGTACTTGTATCCTGCTGGAAGATGGCCGATACAATAATATCAACCTCAACATTACCGCAAAAGCACCTGTTGATAAACCAATCACCCTAAAGGCTAAAAACCCGGGTCAGGTGCAATTTACCGGTGATTTCCACTGGACCATATCCGGTGATCACATTGAAGTAAGTGGTATTCATTTCACCAAAGGAACCCGAAAAGCGGATAACGATCTCATTCTGGATAAAGGGCAATACAATCAATACAACAACTGCAAATTCAACAACCTGAATGATGTAACCGGCACCTTTATTAAACTGGAAGGCCAATACACAAGGGTTGAACAATGTGCCTTTACCGGTAAGACCACAGGGGCTTCTTACATCAATATGGATGTCCCGAAAGCAGGTGGCTGTTATCATTTTATCAAACGCAATTATTTTTCCCGGCCTCCATTGGGTAAAAACGGCGGATCGGCCATGCGTGTAGGACATGGCTCCATGGCCATGCATCATGCTTACATCACTATTGAAGAGAATCTGTTTGAAAATTGCGATGGCGAAAGCGAGATCGTCTCGGTGAAGAGTTCACGCAATTACATCCGAAACAACACCTTCCGTTCTTGCAAAGGCGCCTTTAGTTTACGACAGGGACGCGGTAGTATCTTTGAAGGCAACTTCTTTATCGGGGATGGAAAAAAACAGTGTGGCGGTCTCACCATACGGGGACGTGATCATTTTGTGTTCAACAACTATTTTTACAATCTGAAAAGTAAAAAATCAGGCATTATTAATTTTGGAGTGGCCTCTCCTGAGGATCCCGAGCGCATCAAACTAGGGGTTTATCCACGTCATTTCCCGTTAACACAAGACATCATTATTTGCCACAACACCATTATCGCCAACCACAGTAGCTGCCACATTAACTTTTTGGAAGGATACGGCACCCGAAACCGCTTTGACCTGCCTGTGAATATTCAATTCTACAACAATGTGTTTGATTCGGCGCAACAGTTCATGGATGCCAAACCCAATATGGACCTTAGCTTCGAAACCAACTATTATGCCGGCAAAAATTTATCAATGGAAGGGATTATTCCTTTTACTCTTAAAACCTACCAGAAACAAGAGTTAGTGCTTCCGGTGGATCACAGTGCATTTGTCAATCAATCGTCTGCTCTTCCCGTAGCACAGCCGCATTACAATAACTTTGAAAAGCGTGACCTGAATATTGATAAGGACATCCAATGGAACCAACGGGACGCAGAAAAAGATCCGGGCTGTTTTGAATTGGGGCAAACCGCATCGACACAGAACCGGCCATTGAAGAAAGATGACGTGGGGTGTGACTTTTAGTATCAACAAAAAGGTTAAAAACATTATTAAAGAGGGTAAACAAAAATGAAAAAGTTGCCACCAAGTCACTAAATCACAAAGAATACTCGAAGATTATTTTTCAAATGATCAACACTTTGTGCACCTTAGAGAATTTGTGACTTAGTGGCTAGCAGTAAATATTACTCATTTTTGGACACCCTCAACTCTTTCCAAACATCCCCAGGTATTAAATAAAAAGAGGCTCTTCATAAATATGTGTATCTACAAGCCTATTTCATACACTCCAAGTGCCTTACCAGGCGGGTTTTCATTTTTTGTCATGACACAAAAAACGAAACAAAAAAAGTCTAG
>JAEINY010000130.1 GCA_016342595.1 Marinilabiliaceae bacterium | reverse complement strand
AAGGTAGAATGGTCATTTTTCAGCAACACAATGGATTCATGCGAAGCCTGACGGGCTAATTTCAGATGTTCATCCTGACGAACGATTGTATTTGCTTTTTCTTCATCGCGATAAGGTGCGTCAAATAGTCCTTCTTTGAATTTCACATAGAGGATATCACGCACACGGTCATCGATGACAGACAGGTCTATTTGTTTTTCGTCAATCAGTTCCCGCAGTGGTTCCACAAAATTTTTGGGATGATTGAAAGTGGTTCTGATATTCAATCCGGCTGCTACCGATTGCCGGACAGCATCTTTGTAGGAATCGGCGACTTTGTGTTTACTATGAATCCAGGCCACGGCATCGCTATCGGATACCACATACCCCTTAAATCCATAAGTTTTCCGCAAAAGGTCATATAAGAAATAGGAACTGGCGCTTACCGGGATACCATCGTAATCATTGTAAGAACTCATGACACCCCTTGCATTTGCCTCCATAATTGTCCGTTTAAAAGGGTAGAGGTAGATCTGATGCATCTCACGCGGTGCAATGTGGGGATCTAAGCGTACATGGCCATCCCGCCCTCCTTTGGGTGCCGAGTAAACGGCAAAGTGCTTCAGTGTAGATGAAACGCCTTGCGATTGGATACCACTTACCAATTGAATGCCATATTCAGAAATCAAAAAGGGGTCTTCCCCGAAACTCTCGACAATGCGCCCCCATCGCTGGTCACGCGCTACATCTAATACGGGGGAATAGATGTTGTTATAGCCCAGCGCATATCCTTCCCGACCAATGCATTGACCGGTTTTAAAAAGCAAATCCTTATTCCAGGTACATCCCATACCTATCTGTGCCGGAAAGGAGGTGGACTTATAATGATTTAAACCCCTTATACCTTCGTTGGTGAATTCCACGGGTATTCCTAAACGGGTTTGTTCCACAAAAAAATGTTGTATTTCATTCAGGGCCCACACATGTTTATCATAGGGATATTTGTATTGCGCTCCTTTATAAACACCATTAGACGCTTCATCGATGTTACCCAGCCCGTCTTTCCACAATTCATTTTTCCAATCGGGTGTTGGTAGTTCATCTTTGGCCACTCGTCCATAACCATAAAGCGTTACCATCTGGCAGGTTTTTTCCTCCATCGTCATCTGGCTCAGTAGGTCCTCAATACGTTTCTCAATGGGCTGAGTCGGATCTTCATACAGATCTTTTTGACCATTTTTATTGAAATCGATCCAGTTTTTATGATAGATTTTTTTATTTCTTTCCGCCGGAATAAAACCCAGGGTCAGCAGGGAGAGAAAAAGAAGGATGATGGATAATGGATAGTGTTTCATGTAAATTGAGTTTTTTTATAAAATAACTGATATCTAATGAAAAAGGCAATTGTGCTATTGAGGAGTATCAGTTGTTTGGAAGGTCATCTATTTTGAATAATATCCAAAGGATTTATCAAATTTTAATGCTGTAGAAGCATTGCTAAGGCTCAGTTAAGTAGTTAGATGTGATATTTGTGTAAGGTGATTGTTTTTTATGAGAACATGAATATGTGGAATCATGTTTAAGGATTTGGACAGCATTTTGGTCATAATTGGTGAACGCCATAGAACTATTTTTGATGGTTTGTCCACCTTTTTCAAGCGTTCTTCATTATTTCTTCAAATCACCAAGCAGACAATTGAACCATTTCTTGTTCAGCTTGTTTGAATATAATAAAATCTTTAGGCCATGAAAAAAAGAACTTTTCCCATATTAATAGCGGTTTTAGTCTTTGTATCCGGTACCCTGGTGGCACAAAACAAAGCAGTGGATGTAACAACGAGTAAAATAACCTGGACGGGTAAAAAGGTAACCGGAGAACACATGGGGCACATTCACTTCAAATCAGGCCAGCTATTATTTAATGGAGCTGAACTTTCAGGGGGTGAATTTATTGTGGATATGACCACGATTACTTGCACCGATTTGAAAGATAAAGAGTACAACAAGAAGTTAGTCGGGCATTTGAAAAGTGATGATTTTTTTGGGGTTAGCAAGTTCACAGAAAGCATGCTTAAACTGACATCGGTGAAGAAATCTGGAAACGGTTACGATGTGAAAGGTGATTTAACCATTAAGGGAAAAACGAATCCGATAGCTTTTAAGGCGACATCTGCCGGAAATAAGTTTATGGGAACCATGGTGATTGATCGAACCGTATATGATGTTCGATACGGTTCAGGTAAATTTTTCGATAACCTGGGTGATAAGATGATTTACGATGAATTTGAATTAGTCTTTGAAGTGAAAACTAAATAGAGTGCGGTAAATGTTAATTGGTTGAAAACCGCCTGATGATTGATCAGGCGGTTTTTTTTGTTTGTAATAGTTACCGGGGAAGCTTTTAGGAATTGTGTCGAAATAACTTGACTGTATTTGTGTGTTTTATAAAAAATAAGCGTTACACGGAGAGCGCAAAGTTGAGGAAAAGAAAACGGTCACAGAGCCTTTTAAATTTAATGAAGAAAATTATTAATGCCTTACTAATGAAAATACTCTGTGCCCTTATTGTTTATGTTTTTTCTCCGAAACTCTGAGTAACAATTTGATGAATTATCAAAAAAAACAAAACTTGTTTTTTGAACAACACAGCACTAAAACCGTCAGTTTATTTGGTAACGAAGCCTTAGCAGTCTCTGCTGATTGTTTCTGCGGGAATATAAATGAAGCAGCGGACATCAAGAGATAGGTTACGGTTAATGGCATTAAGGAATGAAGTGTTCAGAACCATGTCGCGGTGCATCAATGATCCGTGACGGGTAACTTCAATAGCGTCCCGGATGCCCTAAGATGTACCCCGGTAGATGACATGTGGGATTGAATGGCTCTGAATCAAGTTTCGACGTATTAGAGACCGGTTGCGTGTCACAAGAATAGCTTCCCGGGCATCATGAGATATGTCCCGGACATCATGAGATAGGTTACGGGTGATGGCATATAGGCGTGAGCTAATCTTAATTCTAGTGCGCTTAATCAGCTTCTGCTTGCAGATTACCACTACGTCGGATAAACTTAGTGAATGAGTAATTGTGACTTCCTTTGGTTGAATAAGTAACCCCACTGGGTTATCTCCGTACATACACCCGGATATTTATAAACAAGGAAAGATGGTGTGGAGTAGCAGATTAGGTTTAGGAGTTAGCGTAATACTATTGATGGGTAGTTGTCAGGATGGTGCCATTCCAATCAATAATGACGATCCTGATCTGTTGATGAATTTCGAGGGGGAACCCGATCATGCCATGCCGACCCGTATTACTGATCCCAATGGTAATAGCAATGGTTGTTTACGGGAAGTTTCCTTTAATGCAGATTATAACTATCAGATATGTAATGCGCCCAATTGTCCGGCAGAAGATGTGGTGATCGAACCATCCGATGAGGTCGCTCGTGCAGGCGAAAGAAGCTTGCGTTTTTTCATGAAACCCTCGCCGTTGAATGATTGGCCGGGTAGTGATGCCAATCACCGTGCCGAGTTAGGGCCTGATTACGACTCGGCTATTCACCCCTTTCCCGATGAAGGAGAGGAGCGGTGGTATGCCATGAGTATCTTCTTTCCGGAAGCATTTGTGTTTGCACCTGAATCCATTGAAAGTGATGTGCGCTTTGCCTTTGCCCAATGGCAGCATGGCTCAGCCGGTGCCCCTATTTTTGCATTGGAAGTGTATGGCGATCAGATTGCTTTAACACGTCAGGAGGGTGATAGCAGGAATAGTAAGTGGGCAGGAGCCGAGATGTTGACCACCATTAAAAAAGGAGAATGGATTGATCTGGTCTTGCAGGTGAAATGGTCGAAATCCAAAGGAAGGCTTAAAATCTGGGCTAATGGTGCAGAGGTCTTTAATAATTCATCGATACAAACCATGTATAGCAATTTGGACAGGGGTGGCGCGTTCAAATTCGGGATCTATTATTGGCGCTGGAAACGGGTTGAGGATGTTACCAAATCATTGAACGCCGGAATTGAAAATCGAGAGTTATTTATCGATGAAGTGAGTCAATACAAAGGTGGTAACGGATTCACTGTAGTTGCGCCCCAATAGTATTCATTTGCAGGCTTATTTGTATTTTAGCGATCATTATGAACCGGTAAAATCATGAGCCATGCAATTAGAAGCACTGAACCAACAACATGCCATTGAAAATCGTATTTCCTTTCGCACACACCAACACATGATTGTGGCTGAGCTAGTCTCGGATCATTCAACAGCGCTTGTCTCTTTGTATGGGGCTCAAGTGTTGAGTTTCATTCCTAAGGGACAAAAAGATTTGTTGTTTGTTAGTCAGGAGAGTCTTTATCAGGAAGGAAAAGCTATTCGAGGTGGTATTCCAATCTGCTGGCCATGGTTTGGGGGACATCCAACTGATTCGAATAAGCCCTCCCATGGCTTTGCCCGTCTTTCTCATTGGCAGGTAAGGCTAACGAAAATCGAAAAAGGGAACACGGTGCTTCAGTTGGGGTTATGCGATTCGGGTAAAAGTCGAAATTTATGGCCTTTCTCATTCGAAGCCATGGTGACGATCACGGTTGGAAAATCACTTCGGGTGGATTTGACTACTCGTAATACCGGTGATCAGTCATTTACTCTAACAGAAGCGCTTCATACCTATTTTAATGTGGGTCGGAGTGAGCAGATTTCCATTGAAGGCTTAAAAAATACACCATTCATGGATGATGTGAAGGGGGAAGAAGGCAGGCAGGAAGAGCCATTGTTGAAGCTTAAGGGCGAAGTGGATCGTTGTTACCAGGATACGACTGGTGTCTGTATTATTGATGATCCGGCATTTGGTCGTAAAATTAAAGTCGAAAAACAAGGTAGCAAAACCACTGTAGTGTGGAATCCCGGAGAAATTCTGGTCAAACAGATGAAAGATTTGGGTGATACCGAGTTTTCATCTATGGTGTGTGTAGAAGCCGCAAATGCCTTGAACGACCAGGTTAACCTGGAGCCCTGGCAAAGTCATACACTTATTACACAAATCGGTTTAGTGTGAATCCAGAATGTTGAGCGTAGTTATTCTCATTCGGAGTGTCGACTTGAGATTAGGTGTTAGACGTTAGTTTTAAATTAATAGTATAGATGTTTGAATTCTGATGATTCAAAGGTGTTAAGGATCAGTTCGTCAACTTTTATATCTTACTGTTTGATGAATAAAATAAATTATTTATTTTGGTCTCAGGAAAGATATTGTTCTCATTGTAAAATTAAATCCCTGTTATTGTGAAATTGAACTTAAAACTAAAGGGAAAGTTGCTTCTCTATATCTTGTCATCATTTACTATTATCTATGGTGTTACGTTGGGTTTTATAAGTAATGATTTACGTAATAATGCCTATCATGATTCCAAAGAGATAATTGATTCGAATGTTTTAGAATATCGCAATCTGATTCAGAGTGATTTAATTCGTATCAGGGAGGCAGCCAAGACCATCAAAGATATTTTTGAACGTTATGAGAAGTTTGATCCCACAGAGCGTGAAATTTATTATGATGATATATTAAGAAGTTGGCTGGAGAATAATCCTGATTTATTGTCTACCTGGGTATGCTGGGAATTAAAGGCTTTTGATCCTTCTTTTAACATGCGAAATGGAAGAATACGAAATGTCTTTTATCGATTGTCAGGTGTTATCTCACAGAAGAAAGAAGAGGTGGATGTGAATAATGATGAACTCACTAGCTTGTATTACCAAGCCCGTGAAATAAATGAAGATGATATCTGGAATCCTTATTATGATGTGGTGACGGAGGAATTGGAGGGAATTTTGATGACGTCCATTTCAGTGCCTATTCAGAAAAATGGAGATTTCATAGGTTTAGTCGGTATGGATATTAGTTTGGATAAGATGGAAGATATTGTATCGGAGATCAATCCATTTGAAGGAGCTACATCTTACCTTTTATCGGCCAATAAAACCATTGTAGGCCATACCGATAAAGGATTTATCGGGAAGTCATTGTTTGAGAATTTTATGCAAGATACCATCTCCTTTGAAAAGGCTATCAATAAGACTCATCAACGGGCATTAACGGGCTTTGATTATACAGATACAACATCGGATGAAAACTATTATGTATCCATGGCTCCTGTTGTGATTCCTGGTATTTCTACCCCCTGGACACTGGGTATTGAAGTGCCGGAAAGAATCTTTTTGAAGAATGCGAATAAGATCTTCTATCGAAGTATAATTATGGGTGTGATTGGGTTGATATTACTATATATACTCGTTTTTGTGGTGGCTTCTCAGATTGTGAAACCGGTTAATCAAAGTGTACAGTTTGCGCATGAGATAGCACAAGGTAACTTGAAGGTAACTATGGAGATGAAACAAAACGATGAAATGGGTGAGCTGGCGCGTTCATTGCAGGAGATGGTAACTAATCTGAAGACGATCATCCTGGATGTCA
Organism: Marinilabiliaceae bacterium; assembly: GCA_016342595.1. Lineage (GTDB taxonomy): Bacteria > Bacteroidota > Bacteroidia > Bacteroidales > Marinilabiliaceae > JAEINY01. Next base: position 11,043 of record JAEINY010000130.1, on the reverse strand, counting down.
TTAAAAGTTCAGATGAAATTAACAGCTCGGGTAATGCGTTGTCTTCCTCCAGTAATGAGTTGTCAAGTGGTGCTTCTAATCAAGCCGCTTCTTCTGAAGAGATTAGTTCATCCATGGAAGAGATGGTAGCTACCATTCAGCAAAATTCACATAACGCACAACAAACAGAAGAGATTTCCAATAAAGCTGCCGTTGGTATTAAGGAAGGTTTCGAATTAGCTAAGGTGGCTCTTCAGTCTATGGATGCCATTGCCGAAAAGATTGTGATTATTAAAGATATTGCCATGCAAACCAATATACTTGCACTGAATGCCGCTGTGGAAGCAGCAAGGGCAGGTGAGCATGGGCGTGGTTTTTCTGTAGTTGCTTCGGAAGTGAAGAAATTGGCTGAACGTTCTCAGAAAGCTGCAGTGGAGATTGTTGAATTGACAAATACAGGAGTTGAGATTTCCAATCAGTCGGGTGAGCAGTTGGCGAAAATTATTCCGGATATTGAGAAAACAGCGCTCTTGGTTCAGGAGATTACCGCTTCTAGTCTGGAACAACAGAGCGGAGCTGAGCAGGTTAATAAAGCCATTCAGGAATTGAATGAAGTGACCCAGCAAAACAGTGAAGCCGCGCATCATTTTACCAATAGTGCGGAGCGGCTGACGGTTCTTTCCAACAAACTGAAAGAAGTGGTGGCATTTTTTAAGTATTAGGTAGATATTAATTCAATTATAGCACGAACGCCGGTGTGGTATTAATGCGCTGTTTCTTCCACTTGTTTGAAAAACCTTTGGAAGTTGCTATCCCATATTTTTTCAATCTCATCATTGGAATAATCTCTAATTTATGATAGAGCCAAAAAAGGGCAGCCAACTGGCTGCCCTTGTCTAATATTCTTATTAAAATATTCGATGGGTTAAATCTCAAAAATCGATTCTTCGATACCTTCGTTTACTTTAATGCTTTCGAAAATCACATCGAATGATTGTGGACCAACAGATTGGTTCATTATTTTAGGGAATTTAATGCCTTTTACATTCATGTATTCCGTGATCAAAGTCGCAATATTTCCTTGTGGTGTTTGTGTCACCTCTTTGATTTTCAAACCTGATTCACGACTGAAAAAGACCGTTTTTTCACTGCCATCAGGAGAGATAACTTTTACTTTATAAGCATCCTGTCCTTCAGTTTCTTCTACGCCAACAAGTTCAGTAGTAAAACCTAGGTCTGTGTATTGCAATTCAGGGAACAGATAAGAATCATATTTCATTTTTTCCAACAGCTCACCTTCCAATTTTTGCTCACCCATGGGGCTTATCACCTTGGCAGCTTCACCATTGCATACTTGTTTTGACATGATGTTACCATTCATCTTAGTTTCGACACACAGCTGATTTGGATTTCTTTGGTAGGTATCAATATTGATAGTCATGCCCTGCATATTCATAGATGCATTCATGGTTACATCGTTCACACCTTTTAAAGCATCAGCACCTCCCAGTGCTTTCACATAGTCTTCAATGATTTTTTTGGCAGTTAATCCGGCTGGAAGCGGCATGGATTTCACTTCGTTACCATAGAAATCATACATGTCTACTTTGCCATCTTTACTGAATTTTTTTAAGGTTGCTTTAATCTTGGAAACATCACCCACAGCGAGAATAATTGCCTTATCAGGAGTTAGGTATTTGTGAGCCATGGCTTTTACATCTTCGGGTGTAACAGCAGATAACTTTTCAAGATAACTTTCATAGTAATCAGCAGGCAAGCCGTATTTTTCAATGTTTAAAGCAAAACGAGCGACTGTTTGCGGGTCTTCCAATGAACGGGAAAATTGTCCCATCATAGAGTTGATTACTAATTGAAGGTCGTCCTTCTCTACTAACTCATCGCGCATGCGATTCATTTCGTACAGTATTTCAGTGAAAGCACTGTCGGTTACACTACCTCTAACTTGGGAGGAAGCAGTAAAACGTCCGGCTAACTCATCACTCTTGAGGCTGGAATAGGCACCATAAGTGAAGGCTTTATCTTCACGTAAGTTCTGGAACAGACGTGCGCTGAACGATCCTCCACCTAATACCTGATTCATCACTTTTGCTTTGATCTCATCTGCATGACCTGGTGTCAGGTTAACTGCATAAGTCAGGTTAATGGTTGACTGAGTCGACGCATCTTTATTTGAAACCGCTACTTTCGGTGCGTCATAGGATTTAGGGAATTCATAGTTGTGAGCAGGAACCTCTGCTGCTTCCCAGGATGCAAAGTATTTTTTTACTTGTTTTTTTGCTTCTTTTACTGTGATGTCGCCCACAATCACTAAATAACCTACATTCGGGCGGAAATAGGTTTTATAGAAATTTTTACAATCTTCAATAGTGATGGCTTCTACAGTAGCTTCAGTCATAACTTCACCGTAAGGATGGTCTTTGCCATAACGCAATACAGATGCCACATTAGAGGCAATAGCACCCGGATTATCCTTTTGAGATTTCAGCCCGGTAAGTGTTTGTTTCTTACTTTTATCTAATTCTTCCACCGGGAAAGATGGGTTGTACAATACATCAGTCATCAATCCTAACAGCTCATTTGAGTGTTTCTTTAATGACCGGGCAAAAATACCACTTTGATATGTACTTAAGGTGGCACCAATAAAATCAATGGAGGCATCCAATTCGGCTTTCGAACGGCTTGATGTTCCGGCACGCAGTAATTCTCCGGTCATACTTACATATCCAGCTTTTTCACCCTCCAATACAGGATCAATATCAAGCGTTAAGCTATAGGAGACAACTGGCACTTTGTGGTTTTCTACCACAAAAACTTTTAATCCGTTTTTCAGTTCAAATGATTTGGCCTGACCAATGTTGATTTTTGGTGCAACACCAGCCTGTGGAGGAGTGCTTCGATCAAGTTGGGCTTGTATGTTAAAAGCAAAAACAATTGCTAATAAAATCAATGCTATTTTCTTCATGATATATAATTTTTTCTAATCTGATAAATCTGTTTAGTGCTACGAATTAGTTCTGCTGTGATTTTGGCAGATAATAAAGAACCACACGGTTATCTTTATTCAAATATTTGTTTGCTACACGTTTCATGTCTTCGCGTGTAACCGTCAAATATTTATCAAGCTCACTATTTATCAGGTCAGTATTACCAAAATAAACGTAATTGGTAACCAGGTTTTCGGCCCTGGAAGCAATTTTTGTATTGGAGGAAATGATTTGGTTTTCGTATTGGTTTTTCAATTTCTGAAATTCATTCTCTGAAATCAAGTCACTTTTTACTTTCTCGATCTCGGCATCCATGGCGGCTTCCAGATCAGCACAGTCCACACCCATATTAGGTAAGGCATAGGCTAATGCAACACTGGGATCTCTATAAGGCATTGGGAAGGCACCAGCCTCTAACGCTTTCTGCTGATCATCAACTAAGGCTTTATAAAAACGAGAACTTTTTCCTTTCGATAAAAGGGTACTTAGCATATCCAATGCATAGTAATCTTCCGTACCCATGGCAGGTGTACGATATGCTTGCACAATTAGTGGTAATTGAACGTTGTCAAAAATGGTGTCACGAACTTCACCATTTAAGGCAGGTTCTACAATATTAGGACGTGTAATCTCTTTTTTACCTTTTGGAATAGACGCAAAATATTTTGCAATCAAAGCTTTTGTTTCTTCTTTTTGGATGTCACCGGCAATTACCAAAGCCGCATTATTAGGGACATAGAACGTCTCCCAAAACTCAACAAACTCCTGATCTTTGGCAGCCATAATATGCTCTGGGTCTCCAATAGTGGTCCAGCGATAAGGGTGTTTGGTGAAAGCACGTTTCATAGTTTCACCTAACAGGCTTCCGTAGGGACGGTTGTCATAGCTTTGTTTTTTCTCTTCAATAACAACGCGTTTTTGGGTTTGAATACCTATGGAATCAACTCTGGCATGCAACATACGCTCTGATTCCAGCCATAAACCTAGTTCCAATTGGTTAGTAGGCATAATTTCATAGTAGAATGTACGATCAGCTGATGTGTTGGCATTCAGTGTACCACCGGCACGTTCCACGTATTTCGAATATTCACCACGACCAATGTTTTCTGTTCCTTCAAACATCAAATGCTCAAAGAAATGGGCAAAACCAGTTCGGTCAGGACGCTCGTGCTTGGAACCTACATCATACATCACGGCAATGGTAACGATTGGGGTTGAATTATCTTCATGCAAAATTATATGAAGGCCGTTGTCTAAATCATATTCTTCAAAATTAATTTTGTTTGTCTGGGCAAAGACAGCGCTTAGGCCAACTGCAATAATTGGCAAAGCAAGGGTTAAAAACAGTTTCCTCATGTTCACTATATTTTTGATTTAAGTTAATAAATTATCAGGGCTTTGCACAGCAATTTAAGTGCCCAAGGTTTTAATGAGTTGATGGAGAGGAGCGGGAGGGTGGTTGCAAATTGTAAGGGGTGTTCGGGGGCGTACATGAGGGTGTTCGTTATCGAACGTAGTTGATCCATTGATAATTTGATTCTTTGGTATTTTTTTGAATAAGAATCACCTTTTTGATTTGTTCCTGTTATTTTTGTATGCAAATAGCATTGTATGAAATTAAAATATTTGGTATTTTTTATTGTCTGCGTGACGATCATATGGAGTTGTACAACTGATGATTTTTGTCTCTCCAATCAAAATGCCATCCAGGCTGGGTTTTATTCCCGAAGTGGAGCGGATGATAAGGATTCTACCCTTTCCGGAATTTACGTGAATGGAGTGGGTTCGTCGGATCTTCTGATGCCTTATGATAGTGCGCGCATAAATGAACTTTTCCTCCCGCTTAACTTTCATGGAGATGTAGCCAATGATTCAACGACTTTCGTAATTAAACAAAAAAGAATAATTTCAGATAAAGTAGACAGTATTTCTGATGTGGTTATTTTTTACCACCAGAAAGAGTTGGTGTTTATTTCAGGTGAATGCGGTATGTTTTATAACATGACTGTTGATAGCATGCGATTTACAACGAATTTAATTGATACTGTTCGCTTGGATTATCCACACGTAAAATATGATGAAAATATCGAAAATGTTAAAATATATATTCAGCCTTAGTCTTATTTGTAATGCATTGGTGAGTTGGGGGCAACAAGTTGATGTTGCTGAGCCTAAAACAAAGGTTGGTGGAATTTCGGCAGGTATTAACCTGGCACCTTTTATTATTCAACTTTTTGAAAAGGAACGAATCGGCTTTGAAGCCAACGCCCGTTACATTTTTAATCGGAAATGGCAGATGGTAGGCGAAGCTGGTTTTGAACATGTTGATTTTGAGAAAGAGCAATATCACTATACGTCAGATGGAACATTTTTACGGGTAGGCCTCGATTATAACTTCTTTGATGTTGGAGAGATAGGTAATAATGATAACATCTTAGCGGGTTTTAGATATGGCGCAGGGATTCAGGAGCATGAAAGTCCCCGATATCAGATCGATGATGCTTATTGGGGAAACTTTGAAAGTAAAAATGGATTACCATTAAGCTCAGTTAACTCTCATTGGGTGGAGCTGGTTTTTGGTTTACGGTCTGAAGTCATGAAGAATTTCTACATGGGATGGACAGTTCGGCTGAAAAGGTTATTGGCAGTAAACAACGAGGATGTTTTGGAGCCGTACACAGTACCTGGCTATGGGCATCGTGATAATGAGACGAATTTGTCATTTACCTACACGATCGAATATCAAATCCCTTTTAAATCTAAAAACTAAATTTGGCCATGTCTGGTTTTTTCCACAATGATATACGGGTTTCGAAATTGCCACTGCAGGAAATTATAGATGAGATTCGAGAGGAAGTTGGGCCCTTTTTATCGCAAGGTAAAGTAGCAGATTACATTCCGGAATTGGGTAGGGTGAAACCGGAGCAATTTGGCATGGCAGTGACCTTGCTTAACGGACAAACATTTGAAACAGGGCAAAGTCGTGATAATTTCTCGATTCAGAGTATATCAAAAGTATTTGCACTGACAATAGCATTCGCGGAATGGGGTGATCAACTGTGGTTAAAAGTGGGGAGAGAGCCCTCCGGAAATCCATTTAATTCATTGGTGCAGCTGGAGCATGAAGCAGGGAAGCCGCGTAACCCGTTTATTAATGCAGGTGCACTAGTGGTGGCTGATAGCATTGTGTCTCGCTTTTCTGAGCCAACCGATATGATCATTGACTTTATGCATGAGATATCCGGTAACTCAGGGTTGGAAATGGATTCAAATGTATTTGACTCAGAAAAGGAACACGGCCATCGCAATGCAGCCTTGGCACACTTCATGAAGAGCTATGGTAACATGGAATCCGAAGTGAATGAGGTTTTGAACTTTTATTTTGGACATTGTTCCGTAAGGATGAATTGTTTCGATTTGGCACATGCTTTTCTTTATTTAGCGAATCATGGCAAGCATCCACTGACTGCCAAGGTGTATTTGGCAGCCAGTCAGGCAAAACGGATCAATTCATTAATGCTTACCTGCGGCACGTATGATGCGGCCGGTGATTTTGCTTTTCGGGTGGGATTACCAGGAAAAAGTGGTGTTGGAGGAGGAATCGCTGCTATTATTCCTGGATGTATGTCTATTGGTGTGTGGAGTCCGGGACTTGATAAGCATGGTAATTCACTGGCTGGAATCAAAGCGCTGGAATTGTTCACTACCAAAACAGAGATTTCTATTTTTTAAAAGCGAATGATTACTTTTAACACATATAACCAAACTAAAAGGAAATGATTGCCAAAACGCTCAAATTTATTGGACAGTTTCTATTGAGGTATGGACTTGCCATTGTTTTTATTTGGCTCGGAATCCTTAAACTGAAAAATTCAGAAGCCGATTACATGCGGGAAGTACTATCCAATTCTTCCCTCTTTGGGTGGTCGCTGAAATACATTACGGCCTACGCATTTTCACAGATCGTGGCTTATCTGCAGATGGGGATTGGATTGTTAATTGCTTTGAAACCTGTAGCCCGGAAGCTTTCCTTTGTGGGTAGTTTGCTTGCTGTTGTGGTCCTATTATTGAGTGTAACCACGTTATTTAGCTCCGGATATGTTTGGCAGACAGGATATGGATTCCCGGAATTATCCAAATTAGGGCAAAGTATATTAAAAGATGTTGTGTTGTTGGGAGCAGCTGCTTGGTGTGCAGGTGATTCCGGTTAAAGAATTGAAATTGTATGAAACAGGTTTGTGTTTTTTGTGCTTCCAGCTCAAAAGTATCAGATATTTATACCAATGAAGCCAGTGAATTGGCAAAATCATTAGTTGGGAATGATTATGGAATTGTCTACGGCGGAGGTGCTGTTGGATTAATGGGAACAATTGCGGATTCGGCTTTGGCAGCTGGCGGGGCAGTAAAAGGGATCATCCCTCGGTTTATGGTTGAAGTGGAGTGGGAGCATCCGGAAGTGAAGAACATGACACATGTTGATACCATGGCGCAACGAAAAGCCCTTTTAATTGAACAAGTGGATGCCGTTGTGGCATTGCCAGGAGGAACGGGTACTCTGGAAGAACTTTTTGAAGTGGTATCACTTAAAAAACTCGGACTGTTTCATCAACCGATCATCCTGGTAAATACCCAAGGCTTCTTCAACCCCTTATTGGAGATGATGGATAAGATGGTGGAAGAAGAATTTATGCGAGAAGCGCATTTGCAACTTTGGCAAGTTGTGGAAAAAGCTGATGAAGTGGTGCAGGCTATTCAACAAACTCCCCAATGGGATAAGGATGCTATTCGTTTTGCAGCTGTCTAATCGCTTCTCACAATCATTTTACCTATTTTTGCAAAAAAGAGATTAGAATGAGGTATTCATCAGATGCATTTCCATCCTGTCAGGAGCAAACTGTTAATCCGAAGCAGACTGTGGTTAAGGATAGCTTAAAGGTGGAGTCATCATTGCGAACACCCATCTTACAGCCAGAACAACAAACCCCTGCTTATTTAAGAAAACAAGCCCCTCAAAGAGTGGAGCTGGTTAAAGCCCCAAAGCAGGAATTATCCAGCCAGGATTCTACGCTGTTTAATATCAATGCAAAAACGAGTGACCAGGGCAATTATTTTTTCGATAATAGCTTGAGTGTTTTTGAGGCAGCTTATCGTGAAAGGGTCGTTTTTAAAGACGAAATTATTGCTGTGGAGCAATTCGATTCTTTACTGGTTGATTCAGTGCAATTAAGTGTTGAAGGTGATAGTTTTCAGTTGAAAAAAAAGGAATCCATCCTTAAAGAAAGTGTGGAAGTACGACTCAAAAACGATGTAATAAAGGTGAGGCATACCAGTCCGTTTGACGAACATAAAGAGTGGATGTCAGGCTTAATTATTTTGACATTGATTATTGCTGGTTTTGTCAGGCTATCATCCAATAAATATTTATACGAATTGTTTTCGGCAGTTCGTTTTCAGCATTCGGCGTCAAAACTGCACACAACTGTCAATGTGCAGAATCAAAAACCAATGTTCGCTCTTTCAGCTTTGTTTTTTATAAGCACAGCTTTAATGGTTTTTGAATTTGCCTTAAGTTTTGGACAAGCAAATCTGAAATTTACGGGGATCGCATTGTATGGAATTATTTTAATAGGCCTATTGCTCTATTTTCTTGTTAAGCAAATGATGTATAGGGGTGTGGCAATGGTTTTTGGAGTGGGTGTTCAGACAGGTGAATACCTCTTTAATGCGGGGTTATTAAGTCAGGTATATGGCTTAGTTTTGTTGCCAATTGTCAGTTTGGTGCCCTTTGTTGATCAGGGTACCGGAACCTTTCTGCTTAAAATAGGGGTGACGCTCTTTTTGTTTATGTATGTCATTCAGTTGATTAGGGGGGCAAAAATTATTTTGCGTTCCTCGCTTTCAATATTTTATATGTTTTTGTATTTTTGTGCACTGGAAATTTTACCCTTATCAATACTTTTAAAGGTATTGATGTTTTAGATATTTTATAGAAGTGGCTAAAGGTTTTGTTGAATTAAAATTGAAGCAAATTGAAGATTAAGAGAATTCTGGTTTCACAGCCCAAACCCACAACACCCAAATCCCCTTATTTTGATTTGGCAGAAAAAAGTAATGTCAAAATCGATTTTAGGCCATTTATTCAAGTTGAAGCGGTTCCTGCAAAAGATTTTAGGAAACAAAAGGTGAATGTTTTAGATCACACAGCTGTGATCTTTACCAGTCGCACAGCGATTGATCACTTTTTTCGCATCGCCGAAGATATGAGAATTACTGTTCCTGATGCCATGAAGTATTTCTGTATTTCAGAAGCAACTGCTTTCTATCTCCAGAAATACATCGTTTACCGGAAACGTAAGATCTTTCATTCTACAGGCAAATTTGCTGATTTGGTGGATGTTGTGAAGAAGCATAAAGATGAAACTTTCCTGGTACCGTTGTCGGATATACATAAACAAGAGATCCCAACGTTACTGAATAAAGCGAAAGCGAAGTATAGCAAAGCAATTCTTTATAAAACAGTAAGTAGTGATTTGAGTGATTTGAAAGACATCGATTATGATATTTTGGTGTTTTTTAGTCCTTCCGGGATTGCTTCATTATTGCAGAATTTTCCTGATTTTGATCAAAAGGAGACCAAGATTGCTTCTTTTGGACCAGCTACTGCTAAGGCCGTAAAAGATGCCGGATTACGACTTGATATTCAAGCGCCAATGCCACAAGCGCCATCGATGACTATGGCTCTGGAGCAATACATAAAAAAGATCAATAAAGGAAAGTAAGCACTCTCCTTTGGTAATCATATAACATCCTTCCTGTCGTTTGGCGGGAAGGATTGTTTTTATTCAATGGTGTTGTCAGATAAGAATATGGTAAAGAGGTTTGGCTTTGGAAAAGCCGAAAGATTATGTAGTCGTAATGTCATTCAGGTGCTTTTTACTGAAGGGCAATCTTTTGTTAAGTATCCCTTGCGCGTCTCTTTCATTAAACTTCCTGCAGAAATGTCAGCTCCGCCGGTTCAGGTTTTGATTAGTGTGACCAAGAAAAGGTTCAAAAGAGCTAATAAGCGCAACTTGCTCAAACGAAAAATAAGAGAGGCTTATCGTTTGAATAAGCACATTCTAACCGATGTTATGGAAGAGCAGGGGGACAAATTGGCTGTTGCTTTTATTTATTTGCCGTCTGAAGTAATGGATTTTGCTGATATTGAGAAAGGCATGATAAAAGCCCTTCATAAAGTAGTAGATAAAGTGATATTACATAAGAATAAAGGTCATGAGTAACTACTCTGTACTTCATCGAATTTTACAGTTATTGCGCAGTGGTATTATTGCTTTATTGATTCTCCCGGTTAAGTTTTATCAATGGTTTATTTCACCTATCATCGGGCAATCGTGTCGATATACGCCTACTTGCTCTGCCTATACTATTGAAGCGCTTAAGAAACATGGCCCCATCAAAGGCCTTTGGTTGTCAATAAAACGTATCCTGAGTTGTAATCCTTGGGGTGGACATGGACATGATCCTGTTCCGTAAAGAAGATTTTTTAGATTAGCCATTTGCTGCATTGAGAGTTTTTTGCAGTATAAGAGACCATTCATTACACTTTTCTGAATAATATATCCATCTTAAGATAAAATTCCTACGTGTTATAATTGATCATTAATAGTCAGTATTATAGGTCAATATGATTGGAAGGTGAACATCGTTTTCTTTTTCTGGATGCCAAATTATAAAAAAATGTTGGCATGATTGTAATTTGCAGAGTATCATCCAATTCATCTGTTAACACTTTATACTGTATAAGGGCTAATCCTTCAGGTTGACAGTAACATAAGCCATGTATTGCAAATGGAGCAAAGTGTAAAACTATGTTTTTAAATCCGATCTGTTTTGTATAGTTTCGCTACTCTGTAGGCCTTTCTAGTCAGGAGAGACCAGTATCTAAAAATAGAAAAATGAATTCAACAGTAGGATTAATTAGCCTAGCAGGATATCATCCTGGGGGCGTAATTGAGCAGCGCATGGTACCCGAATTAACGGATTTTCTGCGCAATAAAGT
>JAEINY010000129.1 GCA_016342595.1 Marinilabiliaceae bacterium | reverse complement strand
GATTCGGAAGGTGCTACAGCATGGGAATGGGATTTTGGAAATGGGAATCTTTCTACCTTGCAAAACCCAAAAGCCAACTACACCAGTCCTGGTAAGTACACCGTTAAGCTGACAATTAACGGCAGTGTAACCGTAGAAAAAAAAGAATATATTAAGGTATATAATAATCCTACGCCTGATTTTTCATCTGATCTGACTACGGGTTGTGTTCCCTTGCAAGTACAATTTCAAGACAAAACCCTAGCGGCAGATGGCGAAATTGAGAGTTGGGTTTGGTTTCTAGATGGGGCTTCCATTTCCGAAGAAAATCCGAACCATACCTTTAATGAACCGGGAAGCTATAAAATTAGCCTCATGGCCACCGATGAACATGGTTGCTATGGCAATGCTTCGAAAGCAAAGTATATTACCGTTAGCAAGGTACCCGAGATTAATTTTAAAATTACCGGAGATACCCCCTGCGAATTGCCTTATCAACCCATCATTAAAAATACGACTACCGTTAAAGATGTAGATGAGCCTTTTGTTTATATAAATAATTGGGAATGGAAAATAAACGATAAAGTCGTTTCAAAGGAACAGGAATTAGACCATCGCTTTGAGAAAAACGGAAAGTATACGATTTCGCTTTCTGCCCAAATGGGAGCCTGTACAGATTCCTTAAGAGTTGAGGATGCTATTGTGTTGAGTGTGGATGCATTAGATTATAGCATTGAGCAAGAAGGCCCCGGACTAAAAGATAATATCTCATTTAGTGTAAGAAATCAAAACGTTAGCTATGTAGAGTGGGACTTGGGTGATGGCTATAAAACCAATGAAAAACAGTTTAACTATTGTTATGCCGATTCGGGGAAATATGAAGTCAGCATTACCGCCATCCTCAACAACGGTTGTCATTTATTCAGAACAGAAAAAGTGGGTGTGCTACCTTCTCCTTTGGCAAGCTTTACCATGGAGCAACAAAATATATGTAAACCACCTTTTATCGTCAAATTTACGAATACCTCGAAAATGACAGAAAAGGTATTGTGGGATTTTGGCGATGGGAGATCCTCAGATTCTGACACTACGGTGATGCATACCTTTAACAGTACCGGAGAATTTTCAGTACAACTTATTGCGTATGGTAAGGGAGAACCTGATACGCTTACTAAAGTTCTCAGTTTATACCCGCCGGCAGGTATTCCCATTCTTACCGACCGGAAAAAAGGTTGTATTCCTCTAAACGTTCAGTTTAATACGAGTGCCCCCCTTAAAAATATGCAGTGGAATTTTGGCGATGGAGAAGAGTCGGCTCTTCAGGCACCCAAACATACCTTTAATAAGGAGGGTAATTACAAGGTTAGACTCACCTATATTAACGAACAAGACTGCCCTGTTAGCTCAACGATAGAAATAAGTGGTGGCGACAAGCCGATTGTTAATTTTGAAATTAGTCAGACAGATAGTTGTAACCGGTCGCCCATTGAGCTGATCAATCATTCTTCTAATTACCAATCCGAAGAATGGCACATTGGTAATTATAGTGAATCTTTTTATGCCTATGAAGCTGGTAGTTACGGTTTCCACTTTTATTCGCCCGGGCATAAGCCGGTTGAATTACAGCTGGATAATTATGGATGTACAGCTGCATTAAGGAAAGAGAATGCGATTTATATTAAACCGCCGGTCGCCTCCTTTTATATGGAGGATCCCATTTGCGAAGTTCCGGCTCAATCTAATATTACTAATTACGCTCAGCAATACGATGAAATAGCCTGGAATTTTGGTGACGGACACCAACAAAATTCGACGCCCCAATACCATATCTATGAAGATACAGGTAATTTCAATGCTTATCAGACAGTTGTAAACCATGCAACCGGCTGTAGGGATTATGCCATTCAACCGGTTCATGTATCTGTTACAGAACCAGCCTTTGATATTATTGGAAAGAAGGTAGGTTGCCTGCCTCATGCGGTTTCCTTTATAGATAAATCAACCACAACAGGCCGGATATACAGATGGCATTGGGATTTTGGCGATGGAACAATCGAGACAACGACAACAGGTGAAGTTTCCCATGTTTATACAATTCCCGGTGAATTTGATGTCAAACTCACGGTAGAGGAATTCTATGGTTGTCGCGAAACCGTAGTAAAGGAAAACGCCGTCACTGTAAATTATGTCAATGCGAAAATTGGATTTATAAAAGATACCGTTTGTGAGGGTGAAACATTTGAGTTAAAAGATATTTCGCACTCAAATTCAAACATAGTAGACCGGAGATGGCTTTTTTCATCCGGTCAGACTGAAACATCAGAAGTAGTAAAACACGCCTATACTTTTCCGGGTAACCAGGAAGCCATATTGTTTGTGACAGATGAGAATGGATGTACCAATTCTGACACATTAGATATGACGGTTCCAGTAGCCCAGGCTCTGTTTATTTTAGGAGATTACGCCTGTACCGATAATGAGTTGCAGGTGCAAAATATTTCCCTGGGAGAAGAGCTTAATTATGTTTGGAATTTTGGTGATGGGGGTAGCTCAGTTGAAAAAGAACCGAAATATATTTACAGTAAGGATGGATCATATGATGTAAGTCTGATGGTTACGAATAAGCAGGGATGTTCCGGTTCCTCCACCCAAAGCGTAAATGCAGTGACTCCGGTGGTCGATTTTGATGCTTATAAAACAGAATTAGGATGTGCCCGCAATGCTTTGCCAGCGGTGTTTTATGATCATTCATCGGCGGATATTAACGGGTGGCATTGGGATTTTGGTGATGGGGAAGGCGGTGTTTCTCAAAACAAAGATCCGCAATATTTATACACGCTGCCTGGTTATTATGATGTGACACTCACAGTGACTAGCAAGGGGGGATGTACCCGCGAACTGATCAAGAAAGATTTCATTCACCTGACAGGCCCTGTTGGTTCAATAAAAACCGATGTGTCTGCTGGTTGTGTACCGCTGACTGTTAATTACACAACCGATACGGATATTAGTAATCACATTTCATGGGATGTTGGTGACGGCACCAACAGTTACGATAATCAATTGGACTTCAGCCATACTTATAATGAATCACGGAGCTTTTTCCCTTCCATTATCCTGACCGATAAAGATGGGTGTACCATGGAATACGATGGGGATCCGATTATTGTGGACAGTTACCCGGAATTATCATTCACGGCCGACAATACGAAGCTATGTGAAGGCTCGTCGTTAAATTTTGACGGAAATATTAATTTAAAGACCTCCCAGCTTTCTCAAATTAGTGAAATCATCTGGGATTTTGGTGATTCCCGGCACAGTAGCCATACGACCTCTCCCTCGCACACCTATTATGCTCCGGGAACATATGATGTAGAGCTCCACGTTAAAACATCCATTGGCTGTAGTGCTACCCTCAAACAAGAAGACTTCATCACGGTTTTCCCATCAACCCTGAAGGCTGCTTTTAGTGCATCCAAAGAGAAAGCCTGCCTGGGCGAAAGCATCCTGTTCACCAACGAGAGTCAATCGGATCATCCCATTATTCAGGAACGCTGGGATTTGAACACGGATGAGTTTGCAGCGGTTTCGCCCTTAACATACACTTATAAAGAAGGCGGAGTATTTGAAGCAAAATTAACGGTTACCGATCAAAAAGGCTGCATAGATAGTACTACCACACACATTCAAATCAGCCATGTGGATGCCTCTTTTATTGTTGATCCGGTTTCAGGATATGCTCCTTTGAATGCTGAATTTACAGAACAGGCATCGTCTGACAGCGAATTGGTTTCATGGAAGTGGGATTTTGGTGATCACACCACGTCAAACGAACGAAATCCCAAACATTCCTTTGCAGGAGATACCGATCAAAGCACCTATTATGTGTCGCTCACCGTTACTGATGATAGTAAATGCTCAGCTACAGCAAGCGATACTGTATATGCCGTTAACTACCCACCGCTTGCCCTTAATGATACCGTTAATGTTCAGGAAGATAATGTGGTTTATGGTAATCTTGCCGGGAACGACTCCGAACCCGACGGGCAACCCTTACTTTATAATCCGGTGCCGCTTATAGCTCCGGCATACGGAATTGTTTCAATACAGGAAGACGGCATGTTTATGTACACACCTGATCAAAATTATTTTGGTTCAGATGTATTTGAATATCGTGTATGCGATGATGGTATTCCCGAAATGTGTGCGTCAGCCAAAGTGTACATTGAAGTACTGCCTGTCGATGATTTACCACCGGTTGCCATGCCGGACAGGTTTGAGGTAAACGAAAAAGAAACCCTGGTCGGAACCAGCATCATGCTGAATGATATTGATCACGAAGGGATGGGCTTGAATGTGCAACATGATTCTCCTGTAAGCGTCGCACTACATGGAGAAATGGTGTTAAATACCGATGGAACTTTCAGTTATACGCCCGATAATACCTATGTCGGCCAGGACTCGGTGAAGTATATCATCTTCGACAAGGGCCTGCCTTCTCAAAGGGATTCTGCGTGGATCGTAATTGATGTAAGGCAAGTGGAGGAACCACCGGTGGCCGTAGCAGATACTTTTAGTATCAATGAAGACACACCGCTTGCTTTGTTAAACCTGGCTGGTAATGATACCGACCCTGAAAATAATATTGATTCCAAAACAGTAAAAATGGTTGGGTCTGTATCCAATGGGGGCATAACAAACACGGATGGTGAATGGGTGTTCACCCCGGAGAAAGACTTTAACGGAACCCTACGCTTATCCTACAGCGTTAGTGATATGACCTTCTTAACTGATACCGGCGAAGTCGTTATCCAGGTAGGGCCGGTGAACGATCCGCCAAGCGCTGTGACCGACTCATTTGTTGGCTTTGAACAAAGGTCGCAACAGTTAAATGTAATCGTCAACGATACGGATATAGACGGCAATCTGAAAGACTCCATTAAGATACTTACCGGTCCTTTACATGGAGCCTGCACCACACCTGAACATGGCCGCTTTATGTATACCCCTCAGACGGGATTCTTTGGGAGCGATTCTTTGCGTTATGAAGTATTTGATTCCAACGAGCTTTCTGATGCTGCGTGGGTACACATTGATATTGAAAAAAACAGGCCGCCTGTGGCCGGCGATGATCATGTCACCGGTTATGAAGATGTTCCCTTGGAGGTGGCTATTTTGAGTAACGACAGCGATCCGGACAATAACCTGGATGCATCCAGCTTTAAGTTGTTAAGTGCTGATGTGTCGGATGATATTGCGTTTGATGCCAAAAATGGTGTTTTAACCTATTATTCAACTGAAAATTATATTGGACCCGAAGTACTGAGTTATGAGATATGTGACTCTTTACTGCTATGCTCTCAGGCCAAAGTTTTTATTAACCTGCAGCAATCTTTTGATGATGCGCCCATCACCGCACCCGATACCGTTTGGGTCATCCAAAGTTTAAGCGATACGGCCAATGTAGCCGCCAACGACACCGATCCGGAAAATGATCTGGACAAAGAATCTGTTTACGTCGTTACAGATCCGGGATCACATCCGGATATAACGGTATTAGAAGAAGGCAGAATTCTGGTGGATTATGTGGCCAATCCGGGTTACATAGGAAACGACTCGCTGGTGTATCAAATATGCGATTTACGCAACAACTGTTCGGAGGGTAAACTTTACATCATGGTGCGACCTTATAAAGAATCCATCTTTATTCCACAGGCCATCACACCCAATGGCGATGGGAAAAATGACCGTTTTGAAATAACACACATTGATCGGTTTCCAGGCAATCAGCTTTATGTTTACAATCGATGGGAACAAGAGGTTTACAGTAAAAAAGGCTACGCTAATACATGGGATGGTACCTTCAACAACAAACCACTACCCGATGGTACCTACTATTACTTATTGTATTTGTTAGACGGCGATGACCCAATTAAAGGATTTGTTTACATTTCACGATAGATAAGACATGCGATATATCAAAATCATATTATTACTGCTCGGCCTGTGCCCGGTAACCTTGTTAGTGGCGCAACAAGAAAATCAATTCACTCAGTACGCGTTTAACCAGGCCATTATAAATCCAGCTTACATCGGCAGTATCAATTATACGAATCTGCAGATTTCGAGCCGGAACCAGTGGGTTGGTTTTCCCGGTGCTCCAAAGTCAAATGCACTTACAATAGGCTATCCGTTTAAATATTTTGATTCGGCCATTGGGCTTACCGCCATGCAAGACAATGTGGGGCCGCTGCAAAATAGCCTGCTCACATTGGGGTATGCGCATACGGTGAAGCTTACCAGTGAAATTAGGCTCTCCATGGGTTTAAATGCCGGGATTAATCACTATTCGGCCAACCTGGATATATTGCAAACCAACGATCACGACGACTCGGTGCTGGAACAAGGGTCGACCCAACGCGCTTCGTTTACCTTTGGTTCAGGGATTTTCGTGTATTCGTCGAACTGGTATGTGGGCGTATCGGTACCAAAAATAATTACCAATAGCTTTTCGTTTGGGAATGATGAAAGCGATGTCTATAACCTGAACGAGCGAAACCATTTTTACCTGGTAAGCGGTTATGTTTTTGGGTTTAAAAATGATAAAATAAAGCTTAAGCCGTCGGTTTGTGTGAAAAAAGTACAGCATGTAAGCCCTTCTCTCGATTTCAGCTTAGCGACTTCCTTATATAACCGGTTGGCGTTGGGGGCTGGATTACGAAACCCCGATACTTATTTTGCCTTCCTTCAGGTGGCGATAGGTAAAAACCTGAATGTGGGTTATGCCTATGATTTTTCTAACTCACGTATCGGCAATTTCTCAAAAGGATCCCATGAGATTGTTTTAGATATAAGGCTTTATCGCGAAGCAACAAAAGTTCATTCACCAAGATTTTTCTAATAGCATGAAAAAAGTTTTTCTCTGTCTGCTTTTCATATTATCCATGATTAAAATTTCACAGGCTCAAAATCTTAACAAGGTTTTGGGAGATAATTATTTTAATCATCTGGCGTATGCCAAAGCCATTAAGTTTTATGAGAAAGCATTAAGAAAAGACAGTACTAACCTGCATATATTAAGTCACCTGGCACAATCCTATAAAAATAGCGGTCACTTTTGTAAGGCTGAAGAACTCTATGATCTGCTCCGTGCCGAAAAGGATACTTCGAGCATGGAAGCCTATGCGCACTTGTTAATCTATAATAATAAATACGGTAGGGCGGATCGGTTAATTACTCAATATAATCTAGTGCTGCCCACCTATAAGAAACAGCTTATTGATAGTTTGATGAGTGCTGAGCCCGATTACGAAGTCTCCATAACAGGGATCAATACAGAATATTCCGACTTTCGTCCCTGCTTTTTAAATGACAACCTGATATTCTCCTCAGCACGTGATACCAGTAAGAATGAATACGAATGGAATGGCCAGCCATACCTGAGTTTGTTTCAGGCTGACATCAGCGAAAATGGGCATCTGAGTGATGTAAGACGATTCACCAAAGTGGATTCCCGTTACCACATTAGTTCATTTCAGTACGTTAGAAGAGACCGTTTGGCCTTTTTTACCATGAATAATACCAATGCTTTTTCAAGCAGTAAGGATGGCAATAATGAAGTCAATCTGGGGATTTATCTATCTAAGCTGGAGAGAGGCATCTGGCAAAAACCCGAACCTGTGGAGAAAGTTTCTTCCAAAGATTATAATTCGGCCCATCCGTTTTTTTCTCCTCACAACGATCGTTTGTATTTCTCGTCAAACCGCCCGGGAGGCTTTGGTGGAAGCGACATCTATTATGCCGATGTATACACAGATGGAATGATAGGTGATCCGGTCAACTGCGGCGAAAGCATAAACACGCCGGGCGATGAGGTATATCCGTTTGTACTGCCCAACGGGGTGCTTTATTTTTCTTCCAACGGTCATCCCGGACTGGGTGGATTAGATGTTTTCTGCGCAACAAATGAGGATGACCTGTTTGGTGAGGTACAGAATTTAGGTGTGCCCGTCAACAGCTCCAGGGACGATTTCTCGTTTATTTTGATGGAGGATCAAATCACCGGCTACCTTTCGTCCAACAGAAGTGGGGGAGTAGGTGATGATGATATTTACCTGGTTAAAAATACCAGACAGATAGAAGCCAATGCCATAGCTAAAGCCGAAGCTGAAAGAAGAGCCAAAGAAGAAGCGTTGAAGAAGGCGAAACTAGCAGAGGAACAGAAGAAAAAAAATCAGTTAGCCCAAAAGAACAAGGCCATCGGCACTAATGTGCCATTAGGTTCTGAGATAATGACCCCGGAAAAAACGGTTCTCCCAGGGCTTACACCCGGGAAGGAATTAACCATCGAGTCGATAACAGAATTTTTAGATGCAATGCAACCGGAGTCCTCCATCAGCGATAAAAATCAATTGAAGGATTTGAAATTCAGGTTATACAATATCATTTTCGATTTTAACTCATGGGACATCAAGGCTGAAGCGGCCAAAGAATTGGATAAACTGGCCGACTTGATGAAAAAACACAGTTCCATGACCATTGAGCTTAGTTCGCATACCGACTGCCGTGGAAATAATGCGTATAACAAGGTGCTATCGCAGGCACGTGCCGATGCAGCCCTGAAATATATTCTTAAACAGGGAATCAGTATAAACAGGATAGAAGCAGTAGGCGATGGTGAACAAAAACCAGTAAACCATTGCATTGACGGAGTGGACTGCCCCGAGGTGCTACACCAGGAAAATAGACGGGTTGAAGTTTTGATTACGGGTTTTTAGTAGCGACTAAGGAATGGTAATGAACTAGCTTTTTTGCCACAAATGGACACAGATGAATCAGTCAACAGCTTTGTTATTTCCTATATTGTTGACCGCTAATTTCGCGAATTTAACTAATTAAAAACAGCATAGTTGCGCGGAGGCCACACATAGATTCACAGAATTATTTTAGCTCTGAAAGAGCGGCATTGTAACAGCATAGGGAGAAGCGCAGCGGAGCCCTATGATAATAGGATGGCACGTAAAAACCGGCGCAACCAATGAGCCGATAAGCGCAGTCGGCTCCATGCGCCGGAATAGGCAAAACTTCTTTAACTGATTCTTTTACATAGAACCACAGAGTCCTCAAGCCTTGACATGCTAACAAAAGCAGAGATAACGTTGAGAAAAGGGTAACACAGAGTTACACGAAGATGCCACAGAGCAAAACAACAAGTTGTTTCTAAAAACGCAAAAGATAACCATCGGTCTTGTTATTATGTCGAATCCAGTGATGAAATCCGTGTTAAACTGTGTAATCTGTGGATAAAAAAGAATTATATAGTAGTTCCGCGAGGGCCATTGGCCCTATTGACGCCAAGCTAACCTGATCTTTATTAATCTAAAAAATAGACGCTGATCCCGATCGCTATGATTAGGGCATATTATCAGCGTAACGATCAAAGAGAGCATCCTAACAATCAAAAAAAATCAGAGACATCTGCGTCAAAATACATTTGTTATATGATAGGGCGCAAAGTTCAGGAGAACGACCCAATCTCACTGGAGAACTACTCATGGTTGCCGGAGGATTGGATAAAGTTGCCGGAGAGCTACCCAATCTTACCGGAGGACGACTTACTATTGCCGGAGGGATCAAAAAAAACACCGGAGAGGGGGTTAAAACTTCCGAGGGATAGTAAAATCAGGGGTTTTAGAGTGTAGATGTGAATGGATTTGTCGCCTTTATTAACTCCCTGTAAATAAAGAGGTGTGATGGCTGTGAAAAATCATGCTTACGTTTTTAAAAATCGTCAGCATGTTTTTCAGGACAGATGGTAAGAGGTATTTTAAAGTACTTTTTCGTACTCTAAATTCTTCAGCATTTTTAGAGTTCCTTACCGGGGGTGAAAATGCATGGATCATCCGGGGAATGCGTAGGTTTAATTATATATGTAGCAATATAATTCCGGTTCTATTAATATTCAACCCCATTCGGGATTGTGCTCTATCAGTTGTTTTTGAAGTTCATTTTCACGGAAATACGTGTTTTTTACTATTTCTGTTGTGGCTTACTTTGAGGTGTTAAATTATTTGGGATTGGATACTCGTATTTGAAGTTACTAAGGAGTTGGTAAACAATACTGTGAATCGGAAGGTAGAGCCTTTAGTATTACCATTTGTGGAGATGCTTTTAATACAATGCAAGGTTCAAATTATAAACTCATTGGTGTATCTATTGTGACATCGGATTTTGAATTAGATAGAATAGCGATAATATAATAACCATAATAAGCACTAGACAGGATGAATGAAATCACTAAATTTATTTTAATCGCATTATTTTCAGTTTCAATAAACTGTATAAATGCACAGGAAGATGCTACAAATTGCAATTCCTGTGCGGGTTTAAGTGCCAGTGAAGCACAGCAATTAATTGATAACTACAAGCCACACATTGTTACAAGTGGTTTAAAAAAGCCTGCCAATTTAGGCGTTTCAGCACCATGGAAAACGCCAGGTACATTAAAAGTATCTAAAATACAGGCAGCAAGTCAATTAAAATCAGTATCAGAAAGTAGTTCTTCGGTACAAACTAATTTGGGTAAAGAATTTTGGCTTGCTTTTCCGCCGAATTATGATCAAAGCGGGACTTTAAGCCTTGACATTACTTCACGTGCAAATACATCCGGTACAGTATCCATTCCAGGAATGGACTGGTCGGAAAATTTTACAATTACAGCCAATCAGGTTATAAGGATTACCGTGCCTATAGAGGCGATTGCAGAAAGCAATCGAGTGGCTTATGATAAGGGGATTCACGTTGTTGCTGAAGATGCTATTGCAATAACCGGAACCCATTACAGAATGGGCAGCGCGGAATCATATCTAGGTATACCTGTAAAATCCTTAGGGAAGGAATATTTATGCCTTGGCTGGGAAAGGGGTGCTAGAGGACAGGGTGTAGTAAGCATCGTTAGTACTACTGATAACACTATAATCGACGTAACCGGGCCTGTAACAATTACTGGGATCACCTTGAATCGAGGCCAGGTCTATGGTTTCGAAGCGTCGTTAGTATCAGGATCATATATCCGGGCAACAAATGATGTGGCTGTTTTCTCAAGTAATGATTGTGCTAATATCGGAGCTGGCGCTTGTGATCACATTGTTGAACAACTGCCGCCCCTTTCATCATTCGGTAAGGAGTTTGTTAGCCAGTAGTTTGTGGGTAGTGTAGGTGGTAACTATTGGCGTTTTTTAGCTTCAGATGATAATACCACTTTGTTTATTAACAGTACCCAAGTGGCTACCTTAAATTTTGGGGATTATTATGAGATCCTGCTGACGGATGCATCTTACATTACAGCAGATAAACCCATATTAGCCATGCAGTATATGAGTGGTAGCAGTGGTACTGGCGATCCTGCTTGTGTTATAGTATCTCCTTATGAGCAATGTATTTCGGAGTATTTCTTTGGAACTCCTGTACAAGATTATAGTATTAGCAACATAAATATCTCTATAAAGACAGCGGGGATTAATAGTTTGCTGCTGAATGGAGAAGTTTTGGACCCTACCAAGTTTTCCCCGGTTCAGGGAACGGATTTTTCAGTGGGCACTTTTCCGACAGACATAAACGCCGCTTATCATATAGCCAGTACTGATGGGACTAATTTTGGGCTTACGGTATATGGTTTGGGCAATTATGTAGGATATGCTTACCCGGGTGGAAGCGGTTATGAAATAATTAATACTGATCAGGCCAAAAAATTAAGTGCTTTGAGTATAAACCACACAACCTTTGATTTAGAATGGACTAGAGGTAGTGGTGAAAACTGTGCCGTTTTTGTTTACGCCGGTGATCAAGGGAGTGTTCCTGTTGTGAATGGTCAAACCTATAACCCCAATGCCCTTTTTGGTACGGGCGATCAGGTAGAGAATTCCGGTTGGTATTGTGTTTATAATGGAACCGGAAATTCAGTTTCGGTAACAGGCCTGGAAGCTTTCAACACCTATCGGATTATGGTTTTGGAGTATGAGGGAATCTCTGGAAATGAAATATACACTACTGAAGCAGTGTATCGAAATCCGATAAATATCGAAACGATTCTTGCGCCTTCAGATCTGACGTATACTCCAAATACTGTTACTGCTGTTGTTAATTATACGGATATGGAATTAACTCCTTCTACTACTGGAGATCCAATGAGCTCGTATTCTATTTCGCCAAATTTACCAGCTGGTCTTTCTTTAGACGAAAAGACTGGTATTATTTCCGGTATCGCAACAGTCGCTTTTCCAGAAACTGAATTTACGGTAATAGGTTTAAATGTGAGTGGTTCTACAACAGGTAATATTGCAGTTTCAGCAGTTATAGACGATACTCCCCCTATTGCTAATTGTCAGGATGTAAGTTTAAAATTAAACGATGCCGGAGAACTTACATTAGGAGGAAGCTCAACCATAGATAATGGTTCTTATGACGAAATAAGTGGGATAGCCAGTTTTTCTTTTAATCCAACTTCCTTTGATTGTTCTGCTATTGGTCAAACGATACCCGTTGAGATGATAGTGACGGATAATATGGGCTTAAGCAGTTCTTGCTCCGCAAACGTAACAATTGTCGATGATATGGCTCCAACAGTTGTTGTTCAAAACACTACCGTTAGCCTGGATGCCAGTGGACAAGCAACTATTACGGCAGACGCTATTAATAACGGGTCTACAGATAATTGCAGTATTGAAACCTTATCATTAGATATTACCTCCTTTGATGGAACCAACATTGGTGATAATACCATTACTTTAACCGCTGTTGATGCAAGTGGTAATTCGAATTTCGAAACGGCCACGGTCACAGTTGTTGATGATATCTTGCCTGTGGTTTCGGTTCGTTCAGGTGTGACATTGAAATTGGATGCAAATGGACAAGTGACTGTTTTGCCCGGAGATATTGATAACGGATCGTCTGATAACTGTGATATAACGCTAGCTGTATCGCCCAATACCTTTAGTTGTGAAAATTTAGGAGCACACACAGTTACCTTGACTGCTACTGATTGTGCAGGAAATCAATCATCTGAAAATACGACCATTACAATTGTCGATGATATGGCTCCAACAGTTATTGTTCAAAACACTACCGTTAGCCTAAATGCCAGTGGACAAGCATCTATTACGGCAGATGCTATTAATAACGGGTCTACAGATAATTGCAGTATTGAAACCTTATCATTAGATATTACCTCCTTTGATGGAACCAACATTGGTGATAATACCATTACTTTAACCGCTGTTGATGCAAGTGGTAATTCGAATTTCGAAACGGCCACGGTCACAGTTGTTGATGATATCTTGCCTGTGGTTTCGGTTCGTTCAGGTGTGACATTGAAATTGGATGCAAATGGACAAGTGACTGTTTTGCCCGGAGATATTGATAACGGATCGTCTGATAACTGTGATATAACGCTTGCTGTATCGCCCAATACCTTTAGTTGTGAAAATTTAGGAGCACACACAGTTACCTTGACTGCAACTGATTGTGCAGGAAATAAATCATCTGAAAATACGACCATTACAATTATGGAGGATTTTGCGCCAGTAGTTGTTTGCCCTGATAATATTGAGATCAATTTAGTTGATGATGTTTATCGTACAGAGGGAATCGTATTGGACCCTGTTAATATTGATGAAAACTGTACAAGTGTTTCAATTAGAAATTCTTTTAATAGTGCAGAAACATTAGAAAACACAGAGTTTCAACAAGGTTCTTATACAATTACCTGGACTGTAAGTGATGAATCTAACAATATAGGTACTTGTAGTTTTGAACTTGAAGTTAATAAAGCAACAAGTACAAGAGAATCAGTGGAAGATAAGCTTAATATCTATCCTAATCCTTCAGATGGTATTTATAACATTACAGGTGAAAATATTACTAGTCTCAAAGTGTATGACTATTCTGGTAAAATTTTAATACAGAAAATAGTTAATACTGACAATGAGACGATAAATATGGCTGAATATGCACAAGGTCTTTATTTTATAGAGCTTATAATGAATAATCAAAAAGTTATTTCCAAGATCATTAAGAATTAGTAACCTTATGTGACCCAAAGTCAGTTGGCTTTTAGCTTAGCACCTACCATTAATGCTGATTTAACATTTCCTGGTTTGTGGTGTGTGATGTGGAGTATTACCAGGAGGTGAACGGGCAGATGTATCCTTTGAATAATAAGGAATCGAACCCGTTGGCTTTAGTGATGGTGGCTTTACCGTAGAAAAGTTACCAACATGTGAATACCGGTGGCAAGGCAGGTTTCTTAGGTGGCAGTGTGGCGAGAGTGTTTATGAGTATTTCGTTCACGGATGTGATGGAAACCATCTTTTATGCGGTGTTGGGTACGGTTGTCAGTTTTCTGGTGTCACTGTTATTGAAGCAGTTATTTCGAAGATATTTTTTTTCTACCGATAAGTGATTAACCATGAATACCCAGTTCGCTCTGCTCCTGAGTATTCGTTAATCATCGATCGGCACTACAACAAGTTTTTTTACATAGGATGTTTTCGCCCAAGGATTAGGCGTTTGGTGGTGGTTTGTGATGGGAAGCCTCTGGATTAGTCCGGGGGCTTTTACTTTTGATAGTCAGTAGCTATTAGTCAGTTGTCAGTAGAGAACAGGCAGAGCGAACAAGGCAGAAGGAATAAGTCCGGAGTACAAAGTCCGATGTCCGGATTTTACTGCCAGCGAGTGAATATTTATCGTCATTTAAAACTTTCGTCATGAAATTAATTCAAAGAATAGGTGAATTTTTAACCGGATCCGGCACGAATATTTTAGATTCGTTGTAGGAGGTGGTGGATCGGTTTATTACCAATCCGGATGAGAAAAAGGCTTTTGAATTGGAGATTAAACGGATGGAAGAGCAACATCGTCAGAATCAAAGGCAGTTTCTGACAGAGATGGAGCAACTCACGCAAAAACGGGAGAGTGAGATTGAGCAGACGATTCGGGCAGAGCTGAAAGCCCAGGAGAATATCCTGGTAGCTGAACTGCAGCAGGGGGATCGCTATACCAAGCGGGCCCGCCCTACTGTTATTTATGTGGGCTTGTTTTTTATTCTGATGGAGTTATTCGGGATTCGTCACATTGTATTGGATCAGCTGGACCTGGGAGAAAATGCACTAAGTATCATCCAGGGATCGGATGCTATTTTCAAGACTTTTCTGGCAGCCTGGGCCGGTGTGGTTGGTGTGTATGCAGTTGGACGTTCTATGGAGAAACGGGGTACTCGTCAACTATGGAATCAGGCCTTCCCGATGCCCGGGACTTCACTACGTTCCGTATCAACTGAATCCTCTCCCAACCA
Organism: Marinilabiliaceae bacterium; assembly: GCA_016342595.1. Classification (GTDB taxonomy): domain Bacteria; phylum Bacteroidota; class Bacteroidia; order Bacteroidales; family Marinilabiliaceae; genus JAEINY01. Next base: position 2,303 of record JAEINY010000129.1, on the reverse strand, counting down.
GGTGAGAACAAATCAAAGTACTCAGGGAGTTAAGGATCAATCTTTAAACTCCATCCAATGGTAAAGGTGGTTTTACATTGTTCGGACTCGTCATTTGGAAACGCGGCATTGATTTCCAAATGGCATTCATTACCGGCACAGGAAGTGATTCAAAATGGTAAACGGTATCAAGGACGTGGTTGGTCTGGTATTGGGTATCATTATGTGATTTTGAATGGTTGGATAGCTGCTAATCTGTATCATGCTGATTTCAACGGGCACATTGAAACCGGTCGACCTTTGGATGATGATCCGGTGGTTTCCGGTAAAGAGACCGGTGCTCATGTTAAAGGCTTTAATTGTCATTCCATCGGAGTGTGTTTGATTGGGAAAAGTGGTCAGTTTACTCATGAGCAGTTGAATATTTCGTTGAAGTTGGTTAATCGATTAGAAAAGCAATATCATGAAATTGAAGTGCTTCAACATAGTGACCTGGACAAGGGAAAGCCGTTTTGTGCGGGACTGGATATGGTGGTTTGGAGGAGGAATTATAGGTACTTTGTCAGTAGGTGGTAGTTTATGGTCAGTAGTTAAGAGATCGTAGGCAGTTATTAGGCTGAAATAAGAGGAGTTTGAATGCGCATTGTTTTACTCGATATAAAGGTTTTTGAGTAAGATAGTGCGCATTTTATATGGATTGTCTTTTTAAACGGCGTAAACATCCACCTCATCAGGAGCGGTAAAAGCAGTCAAGGCTTTCGAGCGGTTTATTTTGATACGAAGAATATATACGACATCAAAAAAAATGGCCGAAACCCGGAGGGCGCGGCCTTTACTCTTTGCCGTGAGTGTGTAAATTTTGGAGGCCGATTTAAATAATGGTTAATGATGAATGGTCAATGATTAATGTTAGGACTGGCTGTGATAAAATATTCATGCTTGGGATATTTGAGATTTGCTGTTTGAAGCACAAGGGTGCGGCGGACTGTGCTAAATAATGATTAAAGGTTAATATTGAAGGATAAATATGTTGTGGAATGCCCGGCGGCACGCTTGTTTTTGTGGAGATGGTCAGTTTGAAGATTATTGAAAGGCTTAAATGGACTTTACCGGAATGATAAATGGGCCAAAGTAGACACGCATTGAAATGAAGGGAAAGTGCATTTGTGCCTGGCATGTGTAATTATTAATTTTCAATGATTAAGGATTAATGTGTGGAATGATCAATGTAAATTAACGGAAGGGACAGGCTGCAAGAGAGCGAAGCGGTTTGCGGACTGGCCCTGGAGAGGTGCGAGCCGACTGCGAGTGGAGCAAGGGTGGCAGGCCGGGAATGGTGAGGTACGAACCATGGAGGGCTGGCATATGTAGTGGCATGTGGCTGGCGGGTTTTTTGCTTTTTCTGCAAAAGGCATGACAGGCACAGGCCATCTACACGAGGCTACCGCTGAAAAAGGCCAGAGCGCAGCGGAGGCAAATCAAACACGATAGCCGAAGCCCGCAGCGACGAGCAGGCGAGCCAAACAAGGGCAGCGGTTGTGCTTTTTAGTGGCTGAAGTGAGGTACGAACGGAAGCGGCTGAAAACACAAAGGAGCTGCTATGACGAAGAGGAGGGAGCGCAAGGGGTGTGCCAGGCTGGCGTTTTGGAAAATATGAGATTACGAGTTATGAGGATTCCATGATTTATTGATGTTGATTTGAAAATGTGCCGATTGGATAACGTGATTATTCAGCGGATGACACTTTCACTATTTTGATAGTCATCCGATGAAATGGAGAGGAGCCACCTTTGGCTTTGCAGCTTTTATTTTACCTTATAAATAGACCTGAAATAAAGGCTGCAAAGGCCTGGCACAGCTGTTGCCGACTGACGTGTGAGGAATGCCTAAATGCCGGATGTTTCTGTTTTACTTCTTTTACTGTCATTGAAGGTTGAGTTAATGATCGATTTTTAGATTGTACAAAAATGGGATTATCGGTTTATGTTGACAAAATGATTCATTACACAGCAATGCTGTTTTGTTACGTTATTCCGATAATGACGTTAATTATCGAGGTCTATTTCTCGTTAAATGTGTTCAGCTTCTCTACATGCATTTCTTGTGCAAAGTTGTACTAAGTCTTCGTTATAAAATAAATTGACTTTTGATAACTCATCAAATTGTTACACAGAGTTCAGGAGAAAAAACAAAAACAATAAGTGCACAGTGTGTTTTCATTATTAAGGTATTAATAATTTTCTTCATTGAATTTTAAAGGCACTGTGACCGTTTCCTTTTCCTGAACTTTGCGCTCTCCGTGTAACATTTCCTAAGCTGTTTTT
>JAEINY010000128.1 GCA_016342595.1 Marinilabiliaceae bacterium | reverse complement strand
TTAAGAATGAGTTTGCCATCAGCTAAGTCATAACATTTGTCGTCACTGCTCATGTGGCGATTCCAGTCTGCTCCTCCGGCCGGAATGCGGGTCCATTTGGTGGTATCCATTTCACTTCCATCAAAATGATCTTCCCATATTAATTGCCATTCAGCGGTGTCTTCTCGATTTTCTTTTTGAATGTAGATATAATTATCTACTATGGTATAAGGAACTTGACGACATCCGGTCATTGTGATAATAGCCATAAGGATTATGGGAATGTAGGTTTTCATAGATTTGTATTTTGTTATTCAATATGATCTGATTCGATAAATATCTTTAAACATTATAAGTACAACAAAATAGCCGGAATCTCACAAATAATCCTGATAATTTTAAAGAAATCATGCCATTCCAGCTATTAATGTGTTATTTTTAGTAGTTAAAAAAAGAAACGATGCGAATAGAATATGACATTAAGTTAGGATTTAAAGATGTGATGTTTCGGCCTAAGCGCTCTACTTTGAAGAGCCGGTCGCAAGTGAGCCTGGTTAGGGAATTCAAGTTTATGCACGGTTCAAACTCCTGGTCTGGCGTTCCTATCATGGCAGCCAATATGGATACGGTGGGTACTTTTGAAATGGCATTGGCCTTGAGTCAAAAGCAAATATTCACCGCTATTCATAAGCATTACACCGTTGAGGAGTGGGATGCGTTTTTAACGGATGCACCTGCAGGTATTGAAAACTACATTGCTATTAGTACAGGAACAGGAGAGAAAGATTTTGAAAAGCTAAAAGCCGTAGTGGCTGCCAATCCACGTTTGAAGTTTATCTGTATTGATGTGGCCAATGGTTATTCGGAGCATTTTGTGGCGTTTGTGCAACAGACGCGTGCTCAGTTTCCGAATCATGTGATTTTGGCCGGTAATGTTGTGACCGGTGAAATGGTGGAAGAGCTTTTACTGGCAGGAGCTGATATTATCAAAGTGGGAATAGGGCCCGGTTCTGTGTGTACGACACGTGTAAAGACAGGGGTTGGTTATCCGCAGCTTTCAGCCATTATTGAATGTGCCGATGCAGCACATGGAATGGGTGGCCATATCATTAGTGATGGTGGTTGTGCGACTCCCGGAGATGTAGCCAAGGCCTTTGGGGCGGGTGCCGATTTTGTGATGTTAGGCGGTATGCTGGCGGGTCACGATGAAAGTGGTGGCGAACTCATTGAACGTGATGGTAAACAATACAAACAGTTTTATGGCATGAGTTCATCTACCGCGATGAAAAAGCATGTGGGAGGAGTGGCTGAATATCGGGCCAGTGAAGGGAAAACGGTAGAAGTACCTTATCGAGGCCCGGTTGAGGCAACGGTTCAGGATATATTGGGAGGTGTGCGCAGTACCTGCACTTATGTGGGAGCTGCAAAATTGAAAGAACTCTCCAAGCGAACCACTTTTATTCGTGTGGAGGAGCAAGAGAATCGCGTATATACTAAATAATACCAATTGTATAACAAAATGATTGATAAAGCATTTTGCTTATTACAATGGTAAATGCCGATACACAATCATAGACTGATATTTTTATCAATCGTTTTGATTGGTAATCGGTATAAGTATTGAAATCACTCCTTATTAATCTTGAAATAATTTCTGGATTAGTAAGGAGTAAATAGTACAATGTGCTGTTGGTTTGTAGGATGTATTAAAATGGCGCGGTGTTTTATTTCATGTCAATAACTTGAACGAGTGCGCTATCAATTTCTTTTATATTAAATGGTTTTTTGAAATATCTTAATATCAGACCCGATTCTAGTGCACTCTGAATTTCTTCAGTTATTTCAAATCCGGTTAGAATGAAAAAGCGTTTATCCGGGAATCTTTCTTTGGCTTGTTTAATGAATTCAATCCCATTCATTTTGGGCATTCTCATATCGCTTATAACAATCAGAATTTCCGGATTAGCTTCCAGTAATTCCAATCCTTTCAGGCCATCTAAAGCAGTTATTACCTGATATTTTTTTTGGAAATTAATTTCGAAAAGTTGTAAGTTAATTTCCTCATCATCAACGTATAGTATTTTTGTTTTGTCGCTCATGTCTTACGCTTTTTTTAATGGAAGTATAATTGTAACTGTTGTTCCGATGTTTTGCTTTGATCCAATCTTAAACTGGCCGTTATGATCTTTAATAATCCTGTAAGTTATCGTTAACCCAAGCCCTGTCCCTTTTCCAGGATCTTTAGTGGTAAAAAAAGGGTCTGTGACTTTAGGAAGATGTCCTTTATTTATGCCACAGCCTGAATCTGTAATTTTTATAATGGCATTTTTATCTGTTTTCATCCCTACTGTACACAATATATGCTCGAAACAGTCTGTTTAAAAGAGCTCTCATTTGCAATTTAGGTTTTTCTCAGAGAAAAGGCTATTGAATTACGGAAATTTATGAAATCAATTCTTTTATCGATTTATACTGAAGTGTGTTTTATAATCCACAGAGGGTTAGTGGCTTGGTGTATTGAGCAGGCTGGTGCTAATGTGGTTTATTGTTTTTAGTTAATGCAACAATGCTGAAATGAATGTTGGTTTCTAAAAGGTATCTATCGCATCTCCCGGAAAAAATCAATGCTTTTTCTATGATATTTCATGCCTTATCATTATTTATTCTGTACACTCTCACAGTAAGCTTGATGCTTTTCATTAATAGGATACGCTTTGCAAATGTCAGGTCTTACTTCATAAACCGTGCATGAAGCATGCCCATCTTTCTCACCCAGAAAAAGACAATTACCGTTTTCCAGGGATTGCAGGAAGTAGCCGTCTGCCGCTTCTTTTCCTTTGGGATTGGTAAATTGTAGGAGGGTGAGTCCTGTATATTTTTCCAGTTTGGTAATTTCCAAGGCTGACACTTCCACAAAAGGAAAATCTCTACAACACCTCGCACAATTCTGACACATTTCCTCTGTTATGAAGTTCTCCATGGTTCTATTTTAGAATTTACCCAACTACTTTTAGCTGGTTTGTGGTGCAAGATACCATTTATCCTTGCAATAAGTGTAGAAGCATTCGGTCTAAAAAAAGAAGGAATACCTTGGATTCCTTCTTTATCAGTTCTGTTTATTTTATTGTTTCGCTACATCACACTTAATAGTTTGGGGTAATTGGCTAGTTGGTATTTGACTTTTGATGTTGTTCTAAACCTGGCTTTCTGTTGATGGTTCGATATCTTTATTATTGAGTTTCCTCTGATAGTACTCTTCCATTCCATGGATGGGTGATTCGTCCTTGATACTCACCAACGAAAAAGTAATATTCAGTTGGTTAATGGTCTTGTATTCTAGTTTTATAAAGCCTACTTGTGGATGATAATAGCTGGTTAATGTTGAAGTTCCAAGCTTATTGGTTGAAATCCCTTCAATAATAAAGCACTCGAATTCGCCAAGTGAAGTGTTTAGTGTTTCAGTACCTGTGATTTTATATGTAATTAACTGGTGTAACTTGCCTTGCCATTCACCCCATTGTTCATCACCCCAGACATCGCCAATTTTTTGTTGATCACTCCATGTTTTGCCAGTTTGAGCGGGAAGTTGAATATAAGGGAAAGGGCACAGTTCCAAAATTCTGAAAAAATCAGAACGTGGGGGATGCCACCACAGATTAAATTGGTTTTCTACGATTCCCGTTTCATCTATTATACCTTTGAATGGTTCGTACGAAATAGCCACTTCTGTTTGACCTTTATTTAGGCGTTTGGAGTTTTTTACTGTGACAACAGTATACTGAACTTCATCAATGCTATTTTTTGATTGATCAGGAGAAACAGTTAATACCGATTTTACACAGTTTATAAACAGTTGGGTTGTATCCTTTGAAACCTCTAAATGATAGCAAAATGTCTTGCCAGATGTGAATATGGAGTTGTCAGCATCTGGGTTTTTCCCTTTTTCAGTAGTGAGCGTTTCGTAGTTTTGAGCTTCCACATAAAGAAAGCTCAGAAGTAATGAGAATATAATAAATAGTTTCATGTTATGGGTAGATAGTTTGTTGATTAGTCATGATGTTCTAATTGTACAAACGATACAATTAGCCTTTGCCGTCCAGAATTTGTATAATGGCGTCCATTTCAGTATTTGGATTACCGATGAACAGAATCTCTTTCTGGCGGTTGACGATAACCATAGTGGGATATTTTTTTGGAGTGTTTAATACATTGATGAGTTTGGTTGTCGAATATCCATGATCCCATTCCATTCCTTTGGTGGTTATAACTTGTTTAATCTTTTCAGAATCGCGGTCACGTGTGTTAAGGGATAGTACATTAAAGTGACCATCCTTGTATTGGGATTTTAATTGTTTGATTTTCGAAGAGGCAATCAGGCAAGGCATGCACCAGGTACCCCAAAATTCGATGGCCGTATATTCACTTTTTCCAGCTATGTCGTGCAGGCGGATAAGGTTAGGATTGAAAATGGCTCGGCAATAGAGGTCAGGAAGTTGTTGTCCAAGTTTTATGGGAGCGTTGGCAATTTTGTTGTTTTCAACTATGGGGGCATACATCTCACCGGTGTTAACTTGATTGTGTGCTGAAATTACTTTTGCAATATCTACCGTATAATCACAGTCAATAGAAGTGGCTATTCGTTCTGTATACTTATTATTAGACTTTGAAAAATAGATGCTTTTTAATACCACCTTATTATCAATGATAATTCTGGTGTTCTTTTTATTAGGGCTGATTGCAGGGATGTCACTTAACCATATTTTTTGCCATCCTTTTTTGGAATCTTGGATGTATGCTTTGCATGACCTTCCCAATATAGTTATGTCTTCTCTATCGATTCGTTCATAATTGTTAAAATTAGAGAATTTGCTGAGTCGATACTCTTTCCATCTCATTGAATTTCCCGAAACGGTATTTATGTACAAATAGTTTTTAGGAGTCGCTAAATATAATTTTTCTGGTACACCGTTTTGAATCCACTGGTCAGATATTAATACAGTATCTTTTGTCACAAGATAAACTTCTTTATCTTGTTCTGTTAATCCCATTTCTTCAATGAGTGATGCCGGATATTTATTTGTAAAATTGCTATAATTAACACTATCTGCCTGTGTTTTGAAGTATGTTTTATCGGCATATTCGATTTTGCCCGAGAAGGAATTTTGCGCAGAAAGGTGAAGCGTAAAAATGAGAAACGTAGTAAGTAGGATAATTTTATTCATTTGTTAGAGGGTTAAATGTTATGCTAATTTAAGCATTGTAATAACATTAACAAGTATATGAGTAAAGATTTATGGAGTATTTGTGAAGCCTTGGATCATAAGCAAGTATCCATTTAGTTTTTGATACGCCACTAAATATTGTAATAGTCAGACCTATGTCAAATGTAATCGGACTGCCAGGTAGAGCTGTGATATAATTGCTGGTGTTACTTCCTTGAATATTACTAACACTGGCCCATTATTCCATAATATTCTCGCTTTTTTAAAAAGTCGACTTTACTCTTCAGTAGGTTGGAGCCATTGTAACTGTAGGTATGGTATTTATTTGAGTGCGGGGAGGGTGTCGATTTTTTCATAATGGATCGATAGGTGAGAGCTATGGGACTATCATCGCCTTTCTTGTATGAACGGCAGGCAAAAAAGGGGACGCCTACGATTAATTGATCAGAAGGAAAACCGACACAGCATTAGGGCTATTCTCAATTACTTTTCAATAGTAAACCAAAAACAAGAGCCTTCGTTGGGTACGCTTTCTACTCCAATCTGACCACCATTTTTCTCTACGAATTCTTTACAGATAATGAGTCCTAATCCGGTTCCTTTTTCACCTGCTGTACCATTGGTTTTCACCTTCTGATCAATACAGAAAAGCTTACTATGGTTTTCCTCAGGTATGCCAATACCGTTATCGATGATCGAAACTTTCCAATCGTCTTTATTAGCTTCAATGTTTAGTTGGATGATTCCTCCTGAAGGTGTAAATTTCAAGGCATTGCCCATCAGGTTTCGAATCACTGTGTTAATAGTGTCACGGTCCCCAATAGCTATGATGTTGTCAGCCGAATGGACTTTTATTTGGATGTTTTTCTTTTCAGCAGCGAGCCGATATAAATTGGCATTCTCGCAAATCAGCATCGAGAGGTCAAAAGGTTTCTGATGAAAACAGATCTTCCCACGTTGCGAACGCGACCAGGTTAGCAGGTTTTCCAGGAGGGCATAGATTTGTTTGACGGAACTGTCAATGCGTGTCAGGCATAATTTACGATCCTCTTCATCTGATTCATCATAATTAGCTATCATAACATCGCTAATGGACATCAAACTGGTAAACGGATTCTTTAAATCATGTGAGATGATGGAGAAAAATTTATCTTTCGTAGCATTCATTTTCTTGAGCCTGGTTTCCGATTCTTTTAACCGGTGATTGGCTTCCTTAATTTGGATATTTTGTAAACGCAGTAGTTTATTGGTTTTTATCTTAACCAGGTAGCGGTATATAAAAATGGCTACGATGATAATTGCCAGCAATTCCAGTCCCATAAACCAGTAGGTTTTCCAAAATGGGGGATGAATAGTGATATTAAGTTGAGTGGGAGTTTCGGCCCAGTGACCATCTGCATTGGTGGATCTTATGCGGAATATATATTTACCCGGTTTTACATTGGCGTAGGATACATAATTGCGATGATAAGCCTGATGCCATTCTTTGTCTAGTGGATAAAGTTGATAAGCATATTGTGTTTTTTCGGGGAACAGGTGGTTCATACCAGAGTATTCAATGGAAAAGAAACGTTGCTTGTAATCTAAATCAATGTGATCACAGTGTGAAATATGTTGGTTCATAATTAACAAGCTATCTGATTCCTGAATCTCCACTTGTTCCATTGTAGTGGGGAGTACCTTTACTTTTTTACCTAAGACCTCCAGGCGTGTTATCACTGGCTTATTTACCGTTTGGTTTCTTGAAATAGCATCGGGTAGAATCATGTTCAGACCATAAACGCCACCAAAATATAGGTAGCCGGTATGTCCCTTATGAAAGGCCCCACCGTTAAATTCATTGCTTTGCAATCCGTCATGCACATCAAAATTCCGGCATTTTTTTTTGTGAGGATTAAAACAACAGATACCATTATTGGTGCTTAACCACAGGTTTTCATTTTCATCAGGCAGAATACCGTAAATAACTTCATTGGGTAAGCCATCTGCTATGCCATAAAAAGAGATTGCACCGGTAGTTGGATTCAAGGCATTGAGCCCTTCATTGGTACCTATCCATAGCGTTCCTGCTTTATCTTCATAAATCGAAAAAACAATATTGTTACTGAGTGAGGATCCAGTCTCTGAATCCATCGAGTAGCAGGTGAAAGTGCCATTTTTAGGATCAAAACGATTTAGGCCACCACCATAAGTACCAATCCATAAATAACCTTGTTTATCTTCTATAATAGCTGAATAGATAAAGTTATGAGATAAGGAAGTAGAATCACCAGGTTGATTTACGTACCGTGTAAAACGGTTTGAGTCGCGATGATAGCGGTTAAGTCCATGCCGAGTACCCACCCATAATTGTTGTTGACGATCTTCAAATATCACACGAACTGAGTTGTTCGAAATAGATCCGTGATCATCTGGTGAGTGTTTAAATACAGAAAAGTGATTGGTTTTTGAGTTGAAACGGTTTAATCCGCCACCGTCCGTGCCCACCCAAATGATACCTTTACTATCTTCAAATATTTCTCTGACGGATGAATGGGATAAGGCTCCTTTTTTATTGGGCTGATGATCATAATGTAGAAAGCGTTGTTCGGATGCTATGTACCGGCTAATGCCTTTGTCGTTGCTGCCAATCCATAGTGAGCTGTCATTTGCTTCACAGATCGACCAGGTGAAATCGCTGGACAGACTGTTTGCATTGAGCGGATTGTGTTTAATAAGATCAAACTTGTTGGCTGACGGGTCATACACATTTAATCCGGATCCAAAAGTCCCCAGCCAGACACTCTCTGAATATTCATCTATATAAATGCAATTAATCGAATTCTGGCTAATGCCGTTTTGATCCACCGGGTTGTGAACATATCGGGCCATCTTTAAATCAGGTGAGATTCTATAAACACCAAAACCATGCGTTCCATACCAGATATAACCATGCGAGTCCTCCTGAAGGGGTTTCGAAGGATTAATAGCCAGGCTGTGTGAGGTGTCGGTAGCATTAATGATACGTTGGGCTGATTTTCTGGTTGAATCGAAAAGATATAAGCCCTTGTTGGTGCCAATCCAAATACGGTTATTGGAGTCTTTTAGGAGGGATTCATAGTGTTCATCTTGGGAAAGCGACGAAATTGGTAAAACTTCGGTTAGTTTTTGTTTGGATATATTATAGTGATACATCTTTTGATCACCACATAACCAAACTTCGCTGTTGTGTTGAACGATGGCCTCAATAGATTGTTTTTTTTGCGGAAATAGTTCAATAAAATCATGGGATATACTATTTAAAATATAAGCCCCTTTACTCGTGCCAATCAATACATTGCTACTATCGCTGGCTACCATGATGTGAACAGAACCTTTGATTGGGGTGATCGTTTCAACTGCATGAGTTAGAAGGTCGATGGTGTTTAGTCCGCCTGCAGTACCGACTAAAAGTAAATCCGCTGATGACTGCATAATCCCTGTAACTGTATCATTTAATAGGCTGTGATTCGGATGGGTATTACCTTTGAAATTGGTAAAAATGGCTTTACGAGGATTGTAGTGTGACAGCCCTCCGCGTGATCCGAACCACAAATCCCCACGATTATCTTCGTGTATATATTCAATCCACTTATAAGCAATGCTGTTTTTATCTTGACTGTTGGAGCGAAACACTTTGAAGTGGTAGCCATCAAACCGGTTCAGACCGTCTTCGGTACCAAACCACATATATCCTTTGGAGTCGCGATGTACACAGTAAACAGAGCTTAACGATAAGCCGTCAGCAATGGTGAGATGCTGAAAACGGACCGGCGAAACTTGACCAAAAGATACATTGGATAGTAAAAATAAGAGACCGATGAAAAGAAACTTTTTCATATTGGGAAATGGGTTAGCTGCTTTAAAAATAGTGATTTGATTGTGGTTAACAAATAGTTATTCTCTTTCTGTGAAAATTTATTTCAAAAAAAATAAAAATCGATAGGGGTATTTCTTTTGTGCAGATGTCCTTTAGACGAAATCACAGAGTACAAACTTTTAAACCGATATACCATGAAAGTATTAAGTTATCAAACCAGGAATTTTACCAAGACATTAGTGCTTGTTGTAATGGCTATTTTCCTATCAGGTCAGGTTAGCCAGGCCAATAATTTTTTTAGGAAAAAGCAAGATAAGGATACCCTTTCGTACGTTCAGTATAAAGGAAAAGTAATCGATGCTGAAAGTTCGAAAGCGTTGGTGTTTGCTACAATTACCATTGATGGTACGAACATTGCAACCGTCACCAATTCGGAAGGTGACTTTACATTGAAAGTCCCAAAGGCTATAGCGACTAAAAACCTGAATGTTACCTATATTGGTTACAAGCCGCAAAGTATGCTTATCAGCAGTTTGAAACCCACTAAAAACAAGATTAAATTAGAGTTGCTTTCTGTTTCGCTGGCTGAGATTAATGTGTTTCCCAAAGATCCGAATTTATTGATAGAAACCGTATTGGAAAGACGTCGTGAGAATTACGTACAGGATGAAAGTTTAATGACTGCTTTTTACCGGGAAACCATTCGTAAACGACGGGCTTATGCCTCTTTATCTGAAGCTGTTGTAGAAGTGTACAAGCAATCCTATGGCAATGAGCGCGATGATGTAGTGCGTATGCTGAAAGGACGAAAAAGTGCTGATTATAGTAAGTTAGATACTTTGTTATTCAAATTACAAGGCGGGCCATATTCTACTCTGATGTTGGATATCATGAAAAATCCGTACATGATTTTATCCTATGATATGTTGAGTAAATATGATTTCTCTATTGCCAATATCACACGTGAAGGCGACCGTTTATTATATGTATTGGATTTCAAACAGAAGGAATGGATAAAAGAACCCATGTTTTTTGGAAATTTATACATTGATGCCGAATCCTTTGCCATAACCGGGGCAGCTTACAATGTAAATACTGAAAACAGAGCTGAAGTGAGTCGTATGTTTATCCGTAAAAAACCTGCCGGGGCTAAAGTGTATCCAACTGAAGCAACTTACCTGGTTAATTATCGTGAGAAAGATGGTAAGTGGATTTATGGTTATTCACGCGGTGAAATTACTTTTAAAGTTGACTGGGATAAAAGGTTGTTTAATACAGTATATAATACCGGCATTGAAATGGCTATTACTGATTGGGAAAAGACCGACACAAAGCCTTTCAGGGGATCGGATCGTATGAAAATGAATGTGGTGATGAGCGATGCGGAGATGGGATTCGCAAATGGTGAGTTCTGGGGAGCATATAACGTTATTGAACCTGAAAAGTCAATTGAGTCAGCTATAAAAAAGATTCAAAAGAACCTGGATAAGCTGGATAAATAATTTGCCTTCTAAACCATCAATATATTGAGTAAGGGTAAGTGTTAATAGATTGCACTTTCATTTAAATTATAAGAGCGACCTCTTCAGAAAGAGGTCGTTTTTTTTATGTTGACTTTTGGAGGTGCTATGCAGTGAAACGTCAGATGATGAATGGTGCATCTCAATTACTGGTTGGAATAATAAAAGGATTGTCTATTGTGAAATTGGAATGGGGAGATAAATAGATGTTATATCATAATTTTGTACTTTGCTATGGAGTGCTAAATGCATTGATAAATACTAATGTGTTCCGGTTGGGGTATTAGTGTTCTCCATTGACAACAATGAAACAGGTGCTGTTTTAACTATTAAAGTAAGGGTAAGTGCCGATCGCGGAAATGATTTTACTGGGGCCATTTTCATTGATTAAAAACTGAAATTTGATTGTTTTTTTTGCTAAAATTCTCTCAGCTTGCTTTCTTTGATCTTAAATTGTTGGGAATACTTATACAGACTGGATTAATTAATCATTTTTATAGTAAGGAATAAGGCATGTCACAAAAGTTTTTAGACCAGGTTGGTGAATTTGATTTTCTCTTTAAGAAATATTTTCCAAGATTACAAGCGTTTGCTAGAGTGATCGTAAAGGACAATGAAGCTGCCAAGGATATTGTGCAAGACTCTTTTATTAAAGCTTGGGAGGCTGGAAATGGGATTGAAAAAAAAACTTTTGAGAACTATTTATTTACATTGGTCCGTAACCGGTGTTTAAATTATTTGCGTGACCAATGTACGACTGGCAGAAAAAAGCATGACCTCACTGAACTTGCCAAATATGAGGAGATATATCGGATTGATTTTATCCGGGATGAGCCTTATTTGATTTTTGAAAAGGAATTAAAAGAAAAACTCAGTTCAGCTATCGCTTTACTCCCACCAAGATGTAAAGAAGTTTTTATAAAAAGCAGGTTTGAGGGGATGAAAAACAGAGAGATAGCTGAAGAACTTGGCATCAATTTAAAAAATGTGGAACGTCATATCTCTGCAGGATTAAAATTCCTGAAAAATCATTTTGCGGATCAGCTTCCAATGTTATTAATTCTTGAAATAATCTCAAGTGGCATGAACTAAAACTTTTGTTGCCTGAATTAGATGTGAATTTAGCTAGGTTAATTCCAATCCCATATGGAATATGAATAGCATCTGTCTACTTTCGAAGTCTTTTGGATATTCAAATGCAATCATTTTTTTTAATAATTATCTTCTATTTACTGAGGCTGATACATTGTTATTGGTTAAAAAATGTAATTTTTTTATAATTTATATGATGGGTATTCATATCGGTTAGGTGTATTACTATTAAGAACACGAATATGGACAAGTATAGTATTTTAATTGATCGATATCTGAAAGGGCAATTATCCGGTTCAGAAGCTGAGGATCTTAAGACTTGGTTAGGTGAGAGCGATGCCAATATTGTTTTGTTTAATAAAATTAAAGGCAATTGGTCACCTTTCTCCTATCAAAGTGCCGATGTTGAAAAGGCCTTAATGGAAACTCGTAAAAAGGCCTTCTTTGGCATAAATATTCGCTCGATCTCTATGGCAGCGTTAAAATATGCTGCAGTTTTAATAGTCGCTTTTTCACTCTATTTTATTGGCAGACCGACAGAAAATGTTCCTTCTGATACAGATTCAGTATGTACTGTTTATGCGCCGCGTGGACAAAAGGCAAAAATAACTTTACCTGATGGATCTTCGGTTGTTATAAATGCGGATTCAAAAATAGAATACAATACAGACTTCCATAATAAACGAGAAGTCCGGCTGACTGGCGAGGCGTATTTTGAAGTAGAGAAAAATCCGGAGTTAGAGTTTAAGGTGTTAACAAATAGCTATGATGTTATTGTGCATGGTACCAGATTTAATGTAATGGCTTATGAAGATTATGGAACAACCGAAACAACGCTAATTAGCGGGGCTGTAAGTGTTGTTCGGGATAATCATACTTATATAATGAAGCCCGGAGAGCGTGTGGCGTTCAAAGAGAATGGTTTTGTTTCGGAAAAGGCACCTACTGATCAAATTATTGCATGGAAAGATAAATATTTTGTATTTAGTTCAATACGGTTTGAAAATTTGATTTACAGGTTGGAAAAATGGTATGATGTCGATATCGAAATTACAGATGAGGATCTGAAGGATATAATCTATTCAGGTACATTTAAGAATGAAGAAACGATTTGGCAAGTATTAGATGTGTTAACAATAACTGAAGGAATTACCTATGAGAAAAAAGGATTCAGAAAAATTGCAATAAAAAAATAATGCCTATGACGTAGAAAAATCACTTAGTATGAAATGAATAAAAATGCGGAAAGGTGTCCTACCACCTTCCCGCAGAAGAATGTTTACTTACAAAATAAACACAATACAAGACAAATCTATGAAAAGAAAATTTTATTTCAAAAGGACGTATAGTCCTGGCATGAGAAAACTATCCTTGGTTATGAGATTAATGACATTTTTAGTTTTTGGATTATTACTTAATGTTTCTGCTGAAACCTATTCGCAGCAAAAGCGGTTGAGTCTGACCTTCAGTAATTCAACGTTAAAAGAAGTCTTTGAAACAATCGAGAAAGAATCCGATTTTTCCATTATTTACAAAGATGCAGTTATTGAGGAGTCTGTTACGCGTTTCAATGTGGACTATAACAATACTGAAGTATCTAAAGTATTGAACGAAGTATTAAAAAATGAATCCTTGAACTATCGAATTGTTGATAATGTGATACTTATTTTGTCACCACCGGAGGGTAGTACTAAAACAGGGAATCAACAAGAAATAAGAGTGACTGGTAAAGTAATAGATGTAAATGGAGATGTGATACCAGGTGTAAACGTATATGAGAAAGGTAATTCTATTAACGGGGTCATTACTGGTATTGACGGTACCTACACTATTACCATGGATAATCCCGAAGACGTAATTGTCTTTTCATTTATTGGTTTTAACGATCAGGAAATTGTTGTCGGTGGACGGTCTTCAATAAATATTACTTTAATAGATGAAGTGACGGATATTGATGAAGTGGTGGTTACTGCATTGGGTATCGAAAGAAAGATTAAGGCTTTAGGATACGCTGTTACAAAAGTGGGATCTGATGAAGTGACTTCAAGTAATGAACCCAATGTTTTGAACGCACTTCAGGGTAAAGTGGCCGGGCTTAATATTACTTCTACCTCAGGTTCCTCTAATGGTTCTTCGCGTATTGTTTTGAGAGGAAACTCATCTGTAGGCGGGAATAACCAGGCCTTGATTGTAGTAGATGGGGCAATTTATGATAATACTACATATGGAGGTACTGGAAGTTTTGATAGGAGTCAGGGTATTTCTGATATTAATGCAAATGACATTGAAAGTGTCACTGTTTTGAAAGGCCCTAATGCCGCGGCACTTTATGGTTCAAAAGCGGCTAACGGTGTTCTGGTTATCACTACAAAGAAAACGCTGAAGAAATCGGGAATTGGAGTTGTCATTAATTCAGGGGTAACGTTTATTGATACTTATATTTTTCCTGAGCTTCAAAATGTATATGGGCAGGGAAAAGCTGCTGTAGGAGCCTTTGATGGCATGGGTGACGATGGCATTCCGATTCTTGGTGGAGGAACACAAGATGAAAGCTGGGGACCCCGAATGGAAGGTCAGCAGGTGCGAATAGGGTGGCTTCGGGATAAACCACTTAGCACGTATGATCCTCAGCCCAATAATATAACGGATCAATTTCGTACCGCCGTCACCTTTAAAAATAGTATCGCTGTTTCATCCGGTAATGAAAGAGGATCTTATTACATGTCAATGTTTAATGACAGAACAGATGATTTTCTACCTACCAGTACCAGCGAAAAAACAGGGGCTTCAATAGGGGTTGTAAAAAATATCAGTAGTAAGTTTTCTATAGATGCCAAATTAAATTATACCAAATCAAAATCTCATAATCGTCCTTCAACTGATTTTAGCGAAAATGTGGCTTTTATGCCAAGAAGTGTCAAAATTGCCGATGTAATCGATAAATATCCGGAATCGGGATTGGATTGGGGGAATGAACAGTTTCAGGATGGCAGACCAAAGCTTTGGTCCACAACACCTAATATTCAAAGCCCTTTTTGGTCGATTTATGAAAATAGTAACGACGATGAAAGGCAGAAACTTGTCGGGAATGTGAATATAAATTATAAAGTATCAGACTGGCTATCCTGTAAATTTGGATATAATCTGAATGAAACAAACTTTAATTATACGAATATCATTGCCCTATACAGTAGAGGGAGTACCTCTGGTGGTCACTATTCTCAACAAATAGGAAATATTGCCATTTCGACTACAGACTTTCTACTTTCTGTAAATAAAGAGTATCTAGACGGGAATCTAAGTGTTTCTGCAAACTTTGGAGCAAATCAATTTCAAGAAGATAGAAGAACTTCCTACCTATCTGGAAACGATTTTATCGTCCCGGGTATTGAAACCATCAATAATACCAAGACTAAACATGCCTCTAACCACGAATATCATAAAGTAATTAATTCGTTGTATGGTTTTGCTCAGGTTGGGTATAAAGGCTTGGTTTATTTGGATCTTACGGCCAGAAATGACTGGAGTTCAACCTTGAGTCCTGAAAATAATAGTTTTTTCTATCCCTCTGTTACAACCAGTTTCGTTTTTTCGGAGTTGATGGATAACAATAAAAGTATTTTCAATTTTGGAAAGATCAGAGCTTCCTGGGCTGAGGTCGGAAATGACACCAATCCATATGTCATCAATCGGTCGTATTCTTTGTCAACTGGTGCCAGGGGGGATTCATATATAAAGAATCCCGGATCATTGCCATTTGAGGATTTACAGCCAGAGTAGACCAAGTCGTTGGAATTTGGTTTGGATTTAAGGTTTTTCGATGGTCGATTAAATTTGGATGCTACTTATTACAAAAGCAACACCTATAATCAAATACTTCCCAGCCAACCATTGGCGATTAGTACAGGTTACAGTAGTCAGTTGGTCAATGCTGGTAATGTTCAGAATAAAGGTATCGAGTTAGCGCTATCTACAACACCAGTTCGCTCCAATAATTTTACATGGCAATGCAATTTCCTTTATGCTAAAAATAAATCACTGGTAGTCGATTTGGGTGATTTAGGTGATTCTCCCATCGTAATAGGTAGTTGTGAGCTGGGGCGAACCGTTGCAAAGGCCGGGCAACCTTTTGGAATGATACAGGGAAGAGAATTATTAAGAAATAGTGATGGCGTTATTGTGGTGCAAGAGTCAGGTCGCCCAATATCAACCAATGGGTACGTTGATCTTGCAAAAGTTGAACCCGATTGGACAGGGACAGTACGCAATGATCTTTCTTATAAAGGACTTAGTCTCGGTGTTCAGTTGGATGTGTCTGTAGGTGGAAATATTTTAGCCGAGATCAATCCCTGGCTCGATGAACAAGGGCACTCTGTAAAATCACTTATTGGACGCGAAGGTTGGATGGCTTCTGAAGCGGCCAGAGAAGCTGCCGGATATCCATCCGATTGGTTGCCAACCGGAGGAGTCGATATCTTTGTTGGAAATAGTGTTATCCGGGATGCCAGCCTTGACAACGCCGAGGGCATTCAAGTGGGAGGAGTCCTGAATGAAGGCGAAAATGCAAGGTATGCTGATCCGCGCAAAATTTGGGATGATTTTCTTGGAAGAAAAGGGGGAGCAGCCGAATACAATATTGAAGACGCTTCCTTTGTGAAATTGAGAGAAGTGAGCCTCTCCTATACATTACCAACTGCCATAATTGCTAAAACGCCTTTACAAAGTATTCAAATTTCTGTTGTAGGACGAAATCTTTGGTTAATCCACCGTAATACGACCCATTTCGATCCGGATCAGTATCAACAAAATAATACGACTGGAAGTATTGGTATTGCTAATAGATTATGGCCTTCCACACGTTCAGTTGGGTTTAATCTGAATTTGAAATTTTAATCTAACAAAACTGAAAAATATGAGAAATATAATATATACACTGATGCTGGCTTTTTTGATGGCATGCAGTACGGAGAGTTTTGAGGACGTAAATAAAAATATAGATGAGCTGAGTGGTGAAGATGTAAATGTGCTTTTTTTGATAAACAATGGAATAAGCGTAATTAATTCCTTTCAGGGTACCGCGCTGGTGACATTTATGGAGTGGTCGCATCACACCTCCTGGCTGAATACACCGCAGGGCGAATACGAACACTTCGCTGAAGGTTGGTTATGGCATATGGTTTACAGTACCAATAAAAACCTGGTGGACGCCCTGGATAGAACAACGCAAACAGATAATGCCTCAGACGGAGATGCTCACGCGATGGCACATATTTTAAGATCCTATATGTTTTTGCGCCTCACAGATTCCTATGGGGATGTGCCTTATTCTGAAGCAGGTTATGAAGATGAGAATGGTATTATTGACAAACCCGCTTACGATGCGCAACGTGATATTTACATTGATGTTTTTTCAAATCTTACTGAAGCTATTGAGTTGATTGGGGATCATGGTTCAATTAATCTTGGCCCTGCCGACTTTGTATATAACGGTGATCTTCAGGCCTGGAAGAAGTTTGCGAACAGCCTCAGGTTGCGAATGGCGCTTCGGATAAATAATGTTGATGAAGCACTTTCCAATCAATGGTTCTCTGAAGTCGTAAAATATCCTGTCATTGATTCCAATGAAGAAGCTGCCGCATATGCCCGTTTTGATGAAACCAGTTACCGTAATCCGTATTACGATCAGTTATCCTCGGGTACACGTGTACACTCTTCGGCTATGGTCGTTGATCAGCTGCAGAATACCAATGATCCCAGGTTGCCTCTTTTTGCCGAACCGATCAATAATGATCCCTCGGGTACTACTTTTGTAGGGCTTCCAAACGGACAATCCGGCGCAGGGATTCTTTTTGACGATTATTCATTTATTGGACCTATCGTATATCAGGCGGACAGGCCAACACCTATTTTTCTATATTCAGAAGTATGCTTTATTAAAGCTGAAAGGTACTTGTTGGGAATAGGAGGAGAAACCATCGATCAGGCAAAAGCTAATACCTGGTATCAAAATGGTA
>JAEINY010000127.1 GCA_016342595.1 Marinilabiliaceae bacterium | reverse complement strand
GCCGCCTTTTTTATAAGAATCCGGTTCAACATTGTTGGACCGGATTTTTGCGTTTAAGAAGTTTCGAAGAGAAGCACGATGAAGTGGAAGTGAAAATCAAACACAGAGACACAGCGACACCGAGTTTATAGAGATGTGACATGAAAAAGTATCAGGCATATCAATAGTTGCTCATTTTGTAATTCTTAGTTTCTTCACGCCTGTGTCGCGCTGCTTATCGTAATCTTTCCGAATGCTCCCGCCGGCTCGCTCAATGAATATCAAAGATGAGAAATGCTGCGCCCATTGCAGACTTGCAGAAGGGTGCGCACGATGGGCGCGGTCCATTGTTATATTGTCATGCGTTCCGCCGGGTTGGTGTGACTATTTTTTTGGGATACTATAAAGAACTACGCGTGATGGTGTTTCCCATTGCACTGAGCAATTGGCTTGGTATCGTCGTCGATTTTGGAATGCCTCCAGCGAACGTTTTATTCCTTCTGACCCCAATCAACGTAAGATAGACTTTGACGGGTTAGATGTATTGCCTCAGGAGGAAGATCTAGCCAAAGAAGCCGATAAGGAACTGTTGGAATACAAATGTCATCGGCCACAAATAAAGAAAAAGAATCCGGTTCGTTTGCCACTTCCTGAAGACCTTCGCCGGGAAGAAAAAGTCATCGAGCCGGACGGCATTAATAAAAACTGGATACGTATTGGAGAGGAAGCGACCGAAGTATTGGAGCATAAACCCGGAGAGTTGTACGTCCGTCGTATTATCCGCCCCAAGTATGTGGTGAAATCGACTCCGGTAAAACAGGAGGAAGCAGCCGTGCAAATTGCATCGCTTCCACCCCTGCCATTGCCAAGCAGTAATGCAGGTGCTTCACTTTAGGCTGAACTGTTAATCAATAAATACCAACATCATTTACCTTTTCATCGCCAGATAACCATATTTAAGCAGATTGGTGTCCATTTGCCGGCTTCAACTATCAACGGTTGGTTTCAGAGCAGCTGTGATTTACTCCGGGCTTTATACTACCGTTTGCAAGAAGTGGTGATGGAATCGGATTACATACAAGTAGATGAAAGCACGGTGCCGGTAGTTAATAATGAAAAGCACAAAACAGTGAAAGCCTACTTTTGGATGGTTCGTTCAGTAATGAAAAATCTGGTTTTCTTTCATTACGATAAAGGCTCACGAGCACAAAAAGTGGTAGATGAACTTCTTTAAGGCTTTCAGGGAGCCATCCAAACCGATGGTTACGAGGCTTACTCCATTTATGAGCAAAAGAAAGGCGTTCTGCTATTGGGCTGCTGGGCGCATGCACGTCGTAAAATTTTAAGAAAGCCTTGCCGAAGACAAAGCCGGGGCTGAATATGCATTGGCACAAATCGGCAAACTCTACCAGGTGGAGACCATGGCTACTAAAAAGGGGATGAATGATGAGCAAAGAGCTGAATTGCGACAGCGATTGGCTTACCCTATTAGGGTCGTATTTGAAAAGTGGATTGTAAACCATTACCCCAAAGCATTTCCGAAAAGCAGGATGGGAAGGGCCTTATCATACACTATTCAATTTTTCACCGTTTATCACGATATCACCTGGATGGTTGTTATAAAATTGACAATATCCTGGCCGGAAACGCCATCAGACCTCTGGCTTTAGGTCGTAAAAACTATTTGTTTTGTGGCAACCATGATGCTGCCGAAAATGCAGCTGTCATATACTCCTTACTTGGTTGCTGTAAAGGGGCTGATGTTAACCCAAGAGAATGGCTAATCGATGTACTGACAAAGATACCAGTCTACAATAAGGATTACTCGTTAGACTTAGCAGATCTTTTACCTCAGAATTGGAAGAACTCTTAGAATAGTGGGAATTGTCCATGGATTCTATGCATAGTTGGACAATTCTCACATTAACCAAATTCATTGAGCTTTCATGACGTGCGAGGGCGAATGCTTACAGATAAGTCGCTTGCAGAACCTGTAAAGGGTATATAAACGACCTGCCGCAGGCGCAACACAGGTCGCCCTTGACAGAACCTTTAAGCTTCCCAAGTAAGCTTTTAGAAATTGATCAAAGAAAAAATATAGTCGGATTGGAAAACGTAATAAAAACAAATGAAGAAGTAGCCAGCTAATCATTGTGACCAAAAAGTTATTAACAGCGTAAATGACTGTGAAGTATCTAATAATCAAAATGACACAGAATAATGAACATACCCTCATGGGCGACCTGGAACTCATCATGGAAGCCGCGGAGATAGTCATGGAGAAGGGGTAACTTATCATGAAAGAACCGGATACGTTCATGACGGCTAGGGATGCTGTCATGGACATCTGTGTGACCGTCATGGAAGGGAGTGATGGCAAGAAAGTGACTTGTGCTGTTAAAAAGGATGACCGGACACCCATCATGGAAGGTATGGTGATGGATGGGAAGGTGTGTGTGTCACGTTAGGTGAAGCGTGTTGGTCATTAAGTGGACTGTTCACTTAGTTTGCCTGGGAATAGTTGGTGTGTGAATAATACTTGTTAATGATTATTGATTGTAGAAATAGTGAGGGGTAGATAATTTTAGACTCGCTTTTATATACTTCCTATTCGATATAGGGGTGTTATTAGCTTACTTGTCAATGATTGGATCAAAGGGCTTGCGGGAATAATTTGAGCTAAAAGAATGGACTTGTCAGGTAAGCTTAGCTGTGTTTGGTTGGTCGTCTTTTCTATTATGAAGTCGCAATATGTTAGCTTCCTTTTGGCGCCTCTCTTATTGATAATAATGGCCTTGTTACACTAAAAAAGAAAAAGCAGTTACAATTTTTTATCATCGTAACTGCTTCTTTCAGAGGGTGGGCCCACCTGGGCTTGAACCAGGGACCCCCTGATTATGAGTCAGGTGCTCTAACCAGCTGAGCTATAGGCCCGCAAATTTTCATTTGCTTTCAGCGAATGCAAAAGTAATTAAGAATTTTATATTATCAAATATCAAAGACAATAAATTACTGGCTAAAACTTATTTTTTTGGGATTTTGAAACTATTTAAATGCGTAATTGATAGTTATTCAATCAGATATATTGTTAATAAAAAGAATGTCTAATTCGTTAATTTTTTCTGCTAATTGATGATCAAGGTGAGTAATGGTATTTTTGTGGTGCGTAAAGAGTTCAGTTTATAGGTAACAATAGTTGTATAGGCATATATTCGGATGATGATTCCGTACTTCAACTTCCACAGTTAAGGGGCTGATGAATTCGACAACCTCCTTGAAATTTGAGAACTCCAAATTTATAGGCAGTTTATAATTATCGGTTTTCCACGTTTCCATGACAGAGATCTGATAGAAATATAAGTCACAAATATGGGTGTTGGTTTTAATTGTAATTAAAACGGGTAGAATTAATCAATTGTTTTACATACATTTATACTTACTAACCTAAATCCTATAATATGTCTTTCATAGCTTTAATAAAAACCACTTTCAGGAATATCCAGCAGAAATTCAAACCTCTAGTCTTATGGCTTAAGGCCATTACCTGGCCCCAATTCGTTTGGCGATTCAACCAATGGTTTATCTGGTCATTACTAGTCAGTACAGGAGCCGTCGCCGGTATTCTTATGCTGAGAACAGGGTGGGGAATTAGCGTAGATGCTGTTATTGGTGCTGCCATTGGAGCTATGTTGCAATTCCTAACCTGGAAGGGTTTACAGCTTTTTTCATTCATCATTCAAAAAAGCATCAATAAACGAACTGCTTTTCTCCTGGCAGCAATAGCAGCTTTTACTTTTCTTATTTTGGGATCAGTTGAGCGTGATTGGCATCTTGGAGGGATCTTTGTTTTATTGACAGCTCTTTTAAGTACAGTTATATCCTGGTTGTTTTATGGTGATTTTATACGATTGACGCGATTTCGAAAGGTTATCATCATAATTGGCTTGATCGTTAGTCTGTCAGGAATTACCGGATCACTCATCTGGTTCTTTCATCCAGGCACTAACGAAGGCCTACTGAAAGTCGATCTTAATGGATATCTTGATATAGCGCCCCTTCAACTCCCAGATCCGTCCTTAAATGGGCATTACCAGGTTAATTATCTGACCTATGGAAGTGGCAGCGATCGAAGAGTCGAATACTCCGATAGCATAACCATCAAAACCGATAGCGTGAATGCTAAGCCTTTTGTGAAGGAAATGAGTGGCAAATTGAAATATTTCCGTAAACTCTATTTTGGTTTTGACCGAACCCAATGGCCTTTAAATGGCAGAGTATGGTATCCCGAAGGTGATGGCCCTTTTCCGCTGGTCTTGATTGTACATGGCAACCATTTCATGCGCGATTATTCCGATTCCGGGTACGAATATCTAGGGAGATTATTGGCGAGTCGGGGTTACATCATGGCCTCTATTGATGAAAACTTCCTGAATGGTGATTGGGCCGCTGATTACAACAATGAAAATGATGCCCGCGGTTGGTTATTGCTGGAGCATTTGAAATGTTGGAAACAGTGGAATACAGAGAGTGATAATCCATTCTTTGACAAGGTTAATATGGATCAAATTGCTTTAATCGGGCACTCACGTGGCGGTGAAGCAGTTGCCATTGCTGCTGCTTTTAATACTCTGAGCCATTATCCGGATGATGCCCGTATTACTTTTGATTACCACTTCAACATCAAAAGTGTGATTGCCATTGCCCCCATTGACGGCCAATACAAACCCTCAAAAGTATCCACACCATTGGAAAATGTGAATTACCTGATTCTGCAGGGTTCTCATGATGCGGATGTCTCTTTCTTCTCTGGTGATCGACAGTACAAGCGCATTCGGTTTACAGACAGTATTGATTACATAAAAAGCTCCATATATGTTTACCGGGCCAATCATGGTCAGTTTAACACTGTTTGGGGGAATCGGGATTATGGAATTCCTTATGGCTTATTATTAAATACCAAGTCGCTAATATCAGGTGAAGAACAACGACAAATCTCAAAAGTTTATATAAGTGCTTTTTTGGACGCAACCATCCAAAATAAACAGGAATACCTTCCGTTGTTTCGCGATTACCGCTTAGCTGCGCATTGGTTACCTGAGACCTATTATATTAATCGCTATTCGGATTCACAAACCCAGCTTCTGGTCGATTATGAAGAAGATATAGATGTCACTTCAACACCGTTGGATGGGGATTCCATTCAAGGTTATAACCTGGCCACCTGGCGTGAGGCCGATCTGGGTTTTCGCAATGGACGAACAGAGCGTCAGAATAAAGTCGCTATTTTAGGATGGGATTATACAACTAATGTGAAGCCTGATTCATTATCCGCCGAATTGTTATTGGATACACTTGCCCGCTATCAAATTCAATTTTCTCATGAAAGACTATTTCTAACTGACACCATCAGCACATTAACTTTTGCTTTGGCTGAGTTGGATGAAAAACCTGAAAAGCCACTTGATCTGGATTCGGCTAATAATGAAAGCGATAATGACCAGAATGATCAACAAAAAGAAGAGAATGTTGATAAGGAAGCGTCTGATGAAGAAGATAAAGACAATGACAATGAAAAAGATCGTGAGCCTCTTTATTTCTCAATAGTTTTAAGTGACCAACAAGGACATGAAGTCAAATTGAGTCTGAAAGATATCATGCCACTAATACCACCTATGAAGGCGAAATTTACAAGGTTAAACTATCTTGAAGAGAATTATAAAAAGGAAAGTGAACCCATTTTGCAAACATTTGAGATCTCTCAGCAAAAGGTAGAGCAGATTAATCCAGATTTCGACTTGCAGCAGTTATCTACCTTCACGCTCCTTTTTGATGGTTCATCCAAAGGCGTGATTGCCTTGGATGAAATTGGGGTGAGATAAAACAGTAAAGCCGGCTTTCCATGATTGCCGGCTTTTTAAATTCCGTATGACTTATTTCCAAAGTAATTGCCTTGCACAAGGCTCTTCGCTAAAGCAACAACTCCAATTACAAACGAGATGGGAGGATAATAAAATATGTAACCCGCTGAAAGTCCCCCGAAGAACCAAACAATCGCAATCACCATCATTACCCCTCCACCTAAGACACCTTTTTTCATTCCCCTTAGAAATGTTTATATTGGGATTAATCATTAAAAATAAATGAATATGAATACAATGGTTTTAATTGCCGGAATATTGGCAGCAATGGCTGCTTTAGGTCACTTTACAATGGGGGTGAAACTTTATTTGCGTCCTTTATTGGCATCTGATATGGATACTATCCCCAAAAAAGTGATGCATACGGTATTTCATTACATCTCAGTTTATATGACTTTGTCGACCTGGATGTTGATTATGATTGGCATTCGTGGAGAAGATTGTATGTTCGATCCAACCTTGGTCTTAGCGTTTATCGGGATGAATTATGCTTTGTTTGCTGTCACTCAAATCCTCATTGCCTTAACGTCTAAAATTAGCGGGGCACTTTTCAAGATGTTTCAGTGGATATTTTGGATTCTGATTGCTGTCTTTACATTTATGGGCATCAATGCAGGTTGTTAAGGGGTAGAAAAGAAAACAGATGGATTTGTATTAATTCCGACTCCATTGAAAAAAGTCAGATAGGATAATTTAAAGGAGGATGATCAATCCTCCTTTATGATATATCTATTATATGATTTATTAAACCTTCATGGCCTTATAGGCATTTATCAAACCATTTGTGGAAGCGTCGTGCGAAGTTACCTTCTCATCATTTATTAATTCAGGTAAGATGGCATTGGCTAATTGCTTACCAAGCTCCACTCCCCATTGATCGAAGCTGTAAATGTTCCATATTATTCCCTGAACAAAAATCTTTTGCTCATACATAGCGATTAAGGCTCCAAGCGTCCTGGGGTTTAACTCATTCATCAAGATTGAATTTGTAGGTATATTACCCTTAAACACTTTGTAAGGAAGTAAAGAAGCTATTTCAGCATCTGATTTACCGGCTGCTTTCAATTCTGCTGTTACCTGTGCTTCAGTTTTACCAACCATCATGGCCTCTGTTTGAGCAAAGAAATTAGCTAACAATTTTGGATGGTGATCACTTAAAGGATTATGGCTTTTAGCAGTCGCCATAAAGTCACAAGGAATCAGCTTGGTACCCTGGTGAATTAATTGATAAAAAGCGTGCTGCCCATTTGTTCCGGGCTCGCCCCAAAGAATAGGTCCGGTTTGATAATTTACCTGTTCACCATTTCTATCTACACACTTCCCGTTACTTTCCATATTGCCCTGCTGAAAATAAGCAGAAAAACGGTGCATGTACTGGTCGTATGGTAGGATGGCTTCACTTTCGGCCCCATAAAAGTTGTTATACCAGACTCCAATAAGCGCCAATATTACAGGTGTATTTTTACTAAATTCAGTGTTTTTAAAATGCAGATCCATGGAGTGGGCACCTTCAAGCAGTTTGATGTAATTGTCGAAACCAATACCACAAGCAATACTTAAACCAATAGCCGACCACAGCGAATAACGACCGCCTACCCAATTCCAAAATTCGAACATATTGGCCGTGTCAATACCAAACGCAGCAACAGCATCTGCATTGGTTGATAAAGCCACAAAATGACTTGCTACGTGCTTCTCATCTTTGGCAGCTTGCAGAAACCATGTCTTAGCCGAGTTGGCATTGGTCATTGTTTCCTGCGTCGTAAAAGTTTTTGAGGCTATTATAAATAAAGTGGTTTCCGGATTAACCTCTTTAAGGGTCTCGGCGATGTGTGTCCCATCCACATTAGACACAAAATGCAGATGTATATTTTCCTTTTTGTAAGGTTTTAATGCTTCAGTTACCATCAATGGGCCAAGATCAGAACCACCAATACCTATGTTAACAATATCGGTTATCGCTTTTCCCGAATAACCTTTCCACTCACCAGAGATAATTTTTTCAGAAAACGCTTTCATCTGCGCCAAAACCCGGTTGACATCAGGCATCACATCCTTTCCATCGACCAGGATAGGCGTATTACTACGGTTTCGTAAAGCCACATGCAGTACGGGACGACCTTCTGTCACATTAATTTCTTCTCCGGAAAATTGGCTTTCAATAGCACTTTTCAAACCACATTCTTCAGCCAGTTGAAGTAGAAGATCCATAACCTTATCATCAACCAGGTTCTTGGAATAATCCAAAAGGATATCTTCAAAACGAAGGGAGTACTTTTTAAAGCGCTCACTGTCATTTGCAAAAAGATCTTTCATATGCGTGCCTTCAAAAGATGCGAAATAGTCTTCAAGACCTTTCCAGGCTTTTGTGGTTGTTGGATTTACACTTGGTAACATGCTCTTTTGTTTTATTGTTTTAATGGTAATAGGGTTTGAATAAGTATTGCGGGCTTGCAGCAATAGATGATATATTCGTATAAGAGTTGTGTCAGGCTATTGTATTCAATTAAAGAAAAGACTATTGATAATATAAATAGCTTAACGTAAATGCTCTGTTAAGAGCCGTATTTCAATTGCCGGTGATATGCGTTCGTAAATGATATTGTAAACAGCCTCGGTGATGGGCATGTTCACTTTATATTTATCATTGATCTCTTTAATGCTGCGTACAGCGTAGTATCCCTCCGCAATCATCAACATCTCCAATTGCGCTGATTTAACAGAGTACCCCTTTCCGATCATGGTACCAAAGGTGCGGTTACGGCTAAATTGCGAATAGCAGGTCACCAACAAATCACCTAAATAGGCTGAACTCTTGATATCACGTGTAATGGGATGAACCGTATCCACAAAACGTTTGATTTCCTGAATAGCATTGGAAATTAATACGGCCTGAAAATTATCCCCATATCCTAAACCATGACAAATACCGGAGGCAATGGCCATGATGTTTTTAAGGACAGCCGAATATTCTGTTCCATAAATATCATCCGAAACGGATGTGTGTATGTAGGCACAATCCAAAAAGGAGGCAAACATTCGGGCATTTTTAATGTTTTGACTGGCAATTGTCAAATACGATAAGCGTTCCATAGCTACCTCTTCGGCATGACACGGGCCGGAAATTACGCCAATCGCTTCGGTTGGTACGTCATACACTTTATGGAAATATTGCCCGATGATCATGTTTTCATCCGGCACCAGTCCTTTGATAGCGGATACGATAAACTTATCCTGTAAAGAGACATTCAGTGTGGATAGAGCAGATTTCAGGAATGCCGATGGAATGGCAAAAATCAAAATATCCGACTCGTTCACAATTTCATTAATGTCATCGGAGAAAGTAATGCGATTGGCATCAAATTCAACACTGGACAGGTAATTGGGATTGTGACTTTTGAGTTGGAACGCATCAATGTGCTCTTGATCCCTGAAGTGCCAGTTGATGGATGTAACATTGTTTAAAAGCATTTTTGCAATAGCTGTGGCCCAGCTACCGCTTCCTATTATGCCTATCTTTGATGTCTCATCCATTTGTATTGTTTTTAAAATTATATGGGATATTATTAAAATAAAACAAAAAAGGCATTTTGCCTTTTTTGTTTTTGTGTTAAATTCTGTTTTTTTTAAGCTAACCAGGCTTTCACATCATCCTGTGAAGGATTAACCAATCCCAATTTATGTTTTTTATTCAAACCACAAATTTGCTGATGAAGTTTTCCCGGATTCAGCTCTTTTAAAGCATCAACCTTCATGTATCCGGCTTTGTAAATAACAGGTACCCATTCTTTGGCAATACCTAATTCCATAAATTTCTCTTCGCCGTCTTTCTCTGCTTTCTTCTCCGGACGCATTTGCGGGAAGAACAACACATCCTGGATAGAAGAAGAATCGGTCATCAGCATACATAAACGATCAATACCAATACCCATACCTGAAGTAGGAGGCATGCCGTACTCCAAAGCTCGCACAAAGTCCTGATCAATGAACATGGCTTCATCATCCCCTTTTTCAGACAAACGCATTTGCTCTTCAAAACGTTCTTTCTGATCAATGGGGTGGTTCAACTCAGAGTAAGCATTACAAATCTCCTTACCATTTACCATCAGCTCAAAACGCTCTGTTAATTCCGGGTTATCGCGGTGACGTTTTGCCAAAGGCGACATCTCCACCGGATAATCGGTAATGAAAGTAGGCTGTATATAAGTGTGCTCACATTTCTCTCCAAAAATTTCGTCAATCAGTTTTCCTTTACCCATTGATTCATCCACTTCAATCTCCAGCTCACCACACACGCCACGTAATTGCTCTACATCCATACCATTGACATCGAAACCAGTATGTTCCTTAATGGCATCCAGAATGGAAATTCGCTTATAGGGGCGTTTAAATTCAATGGTGTTACCACCTACCTGAAGTTCTGTTTTTCCGTGTAAATCAAGGGCTACTTTTTCTACCATTTCTTCGGTGTACTCCATCATCCACTTATAATCCTTATAAGCGACGTAGATTTCCATCACGGTAAACTCCGGATTGTGTGTCCGGTCCATTCCTTCGTTACGAAAATCTTTGGCGAATTCGTAAACACCCTCGAAACCACCAACGATCAGACGCTTTAAATAAAGCTCGTTGGCAATACGGAGATACAATGGCATATTTAATGAGTTGTGATGCGTGATAAACGGACGTGCCGCGGCACCACCAGGAATGGATTGCAAAATTGGTGTCTCCACTTCCAGGTATCCTGATTTGTTGAAAAATTCGCGCATACTATTCATCAACTTCGTACGCTTCACAAACGTATCTTTCACCTGATCGTTCACAATCAAATCCACATAACGCATGCGGTAACGTTGTTCAGGATCGGTAAAGGCATCGTAGGCCTTACCATCTTTCTCTTTCACAATTGGCAAGGGACGAAGTGATTTCGTCAACACTTTCAGTTCTTTCACATGAACGGAAATCTCACCTGTCTGTGTTTTGAATACGTGGCCACGAATACCAATGATGTCACCGATATCCAGCAACTTTTTGAAAACGGTATTGTACATCGTCTTATCATCACCCTCACAAATATCATCCCGACGTAGATAAACCTGGATACGTCCCTGTTTATCCTTTATCTCAGCAAACGAAGCACTACCCATGATGCGACGGCTCATGATACGGCCGGCCAAACAAATGTCCTGAAGGTTTTCTTTTTCAGGATCAAACTGTTTCTTCACATCGCTTGAGTAATGGGTTACTTTGTATTCTTCAGCAGGATAGGCATTAATTCCTAGTTTCTCTAATTCCTGCAAGCTGTTCCGCCTGATAATCTCTTGTTCGCTAAGCTCCAACGTACTCATTCGTTCTAATTGTTTTTTGAATTACAATAGCAACTGCTTTTTTGCTACTCCTCTCTATCGAGGAAGCCGCAATTGCTATGTTACACCCTTTCAAAAGGGCAAAAATCGATGCAAAGATAATGTATTTCGTGAAAATAGAGAGCCCTGCAGGATTAACTTCATTAAATCAGACTAGTATTCACCGTGAAAGCTTATTTTTGCTTGATATTACAAATACAAAATGATGGATCTATCGACAATTGACACCCTATTATTCGATCTGGGAGGAGTGGTCATAAACATTGCCCCTCAAAAAACCATTGAGGCATTTAGGAAACTGGGCTTAACTAATATTCAGGATCAGATTACTCATGGCCATCACAATGGGTTATTTAAGGCTTTTGAGCAAGGCTCTATTTCAGAAAAAGAGTTCGTTTCAGAAATAAAAAAAGAGATTTCAAAAGAAGCGACAGAGCAGGAGATAATTGAAGCCTGGAATGCCATGTTATTGGATATGCCCATTCAGCGTGTTCAGATAATTGAGAAATTAAAGGAAAAATACAATGTGTATTTATTAAGCAACACCAACAGCATCCACCGGACCTGCTTCGACACTGCAGCCAAAGATTACCCCAGTCTTTCCCAACTTTTTCAACAGGTTTATTACTCCTACGAGTTAAAAGTGAGTAAACCCGATGCCCGTGCTTTTGAAAAGGTGATTGAAGCCAGTGGTCTCACACCAGCCACAACCCTGTTTTTGGATGACTCCCTGCAAAATATTGAAACAGCCAAAGCATTGGGATTCCAGACGGTATTAATTTCGGGCGAGTTTGGTATGGAACAGGTCTTTAAAATGGAAGTAGACCCCAAAATGGCTATAGAATAAGTGAGGAGCCTTTCCATACGCTTGTATTCCGCTGGAGTAGCCCTTAAACCGGCCTCAGTAGGTTTCAATTCGCGGACAAAAGGTGTACTGGATAGGAAAAAACATGTACTGGATAGGATGAGAGGTCTACTGACTCCGATGACAAAGCTACTGACCAGGATAAAAGGTGTACTGAAGGGGATGTTAAGTCTACTGACTTGGATGGCAGGTGTACTGACCAGGAAAAAAGGGCTACTGAGCGGGATAACAAGCCTACTGACTTAGCTGAAGGATCTACGGAAGCGCTGTTTAATGCTACTTCAAAAAAAATGCGCTGCGCCGATGAAACTAAAGTCGCTTATCTTAATACCAATTAAGTAGTAACTTTAAAACAAGTGTAAACGTCGTAGGGTAATGAAAAGCTTAAGTAATTCGGATAGATAATGATGAACCCTTCCAACCGGAATCTTTGGGTAGATAACTTGCGGTCTGCCATTACAGTTTTAGTAGTAGCACACCACTCTTCCCTGGCCTACACAACCTTTGCTAAGTTTGACAGTAAGGTTTATATCCATTCAACTTGCCCCATTGTGGACACCCATAGGTGGATTGGACTGGATATATTTCAGAATTTCAATGATGTATTTTTTATGTCCCTTATGTTTTTTATCGGGGGATTATTCCTGATTAAAAGTATCCATAAAAAGGGCGCTATTAACTTTTTAAAGGACAGGTTTTACAGACTGTTTATTCCGTTCCTGTTTTTGGGTACTTTACTCATGCTGATTGCTTACTTTCCTTCTTACTATGTAGCCCACAAAAGCACTCACCTTTTCGCTTATATCAAGGATTTTTTTATCATAGAGAAATGGCCTGTTGGGCCACCCTGGTTTATATGGGTACTGTTTCTTTTTAATTTGCTTTTCGTCTTATTTCATTCGTCTTTTCAGAAAGTAAGTGGAAAAGCCGGAATGCTGCTTGCCAGATTAAAGAACAAGCCATTCGCATTATTTCTTATGGTGTTTTGTGTTACATTTATGCTTTATGTGCCAATAGCTTATAATGTGGGTGCAGGCCTTTGGACAGGAGTTGGACCCTTTGATTTTCAATTAAGCCGCATATTGCTGTATTTTGGATATTTCACCTTCGGGATTTTTATTGGGAATACGGATTTCAATGGTGAAATTTTTTCCACAAAATCAGCTATTGTCCAAAACTGGTGGCTTTGGTTGGGGCTCTCTATAACTGTATACTTTGTTTTAACAATAATTTCTGAGCCATTGACACAACTGGTAAATGATAACAAGTTAATAGCATTTAACGCATGGATGATTTACTACGCTATTTATGCCGCTTCCTGCGCCAGTAGTTGTATTGCTTTTATTACCATTTTCAGAAAACTGTTCAATACCGGAAATCATTGGTTGAATTCATTATCTGGAAATGCTTATTTGATTTACTTAGTTCATTATGTTTTTGTTATTTGGTGCCAGTTTTTCCTTATGAACTTTAATGTTCCGGCTTTCATTAAATTTATGGTGACATTTATGGTGGCTCTTGCTTTAAGCTGGATGGTAAGTAGCGTTGTTCGAAAGATTCCGATTGTTAATCGGTATTTATAGTTGAATTTCTGATTGGGTAACATTTTACTATTCGGCTGAATGGTGTATAAGGAATTGTATATTTTTAAAATAACGTGTTATAAAGGGAGCGCGAAGTTCAAGAAAAGGAAACGGTCACAGAGCCTTTAAAATTTAATGAAGAACATGATTACTTTTTGTTTTTGTTTTTCTTCGAAACTCTGTGTAATAATTTGATGAATTATCAAAAATTGTTCTTTGAGCAACACAGCCCAAAAATCGTCAGTTTCGTTTGTAACGAAGACTAAGAGCCCGGCAATTCTACTTCGAAAAAGTGAGGAAAGTACAATTTTGCCGAATATGGATATATTTTTTGTTTAGTAATTGTTATTTTAGGAGCGCATTGTAGTTTTTAAATTATTACGGAATAAAAGTGCAGAAATAGACGCAAAAGGTTACTAAAAATGTTGTGCGCAATCGATCTTCAATAATCATGAAATCAAATTTGATATAAGTTTTTAGAAATGAATGATCAGAATATTATTGCAAAAGAAAGTTTAAGCATCTCCAGGCAATTTTAAATAAAAACCAGACATAAAATGAAAATCAAAATTTTACTAGGATTCTTTCTATTCCTTTTACTTGCATGCCAGAAGGAGGAGATTAAAAATAATAAGGCTTCAATTGCCAAAATGAGTTTTAACTTTGGGGAAGTCTCTTTTGAGGGAAATGAAGGTGTGCTAAAAGCGCCGGAAAATACTGATTTAGAAAAATTGATGCCGACAATTAGTATCTCGGAAGGTGCAAGTGTATATCCTCCTTCAAATGCTATCACTGATTTTACAGCTCCAGTTGATTATACTGTTACATCAGAAGATCAAAAAAATGTCAACTACTACACTGTCTCAGTCGTTTTACCGATCGTTAAATTCACTGTTTTTGATTGTACAAATAGATCAGCAGAAAATCCGACTAGCGAGTTAGCTCCCAATGCGAAAATTTCGATATTCAAAGATATTTCCAGTAAAAAAGAACTTATTGAAGAGATCACGACTGATGAAAATGGAGTGGCTTTCTTGTATGGCTACAAGGATTGGGAGTATTATTTTTTAACAGATAAAAAGGGAGCAGTCAATTTAATCGATGGATATATTGTGAATGGTATTTTTGAAAATCAAGCAGAAATTGATAATTATCCTTCACAAAATCAACCCTCTCAAATTGGCGATTTAAAGTTTATGGATACTAACGGAGACGGTATGGTTGATGCAGGTGACAAAGTGGATCATCGAAGAATCTGGGACATTCCGGAAAATGGAGTAAAGCAAATTGTAATACATATATCAAAAGAATAAACGTAAGCATCCTTTTGGAGATGATGACCTATTTTGATTGGTACTCATCGGTATAAAAAAAAGGGACACCGATAATCGATGTCCCTTTTATATGTTAGCTGTTAAACTATTTTTGAACCATCAGCCAAACCCCCTCACGCTCTCCTGAGCGGCGGGCATCACGTAAAGCGCGGTACGCTTCTTTTCGATCATGAAAGCCTTTGTAGGATACCTTAAAAAACTCGTTATTGGGTCCATTAGGTCGCTCCAGCACACGTGCATCGTATCCTTCTTTCTCTAGCTGACTTTTATAAGATTCCGCCATTGCCCGGTCCTGAAAACTACCGGCGATCAAAAAATAACGATCGGCAGGTTTTGGGGGCTCCACTTTCTTAGCAGCTTCAAGCTTAGCCTGCGCTAGCCTGGCTGAATCAATGGCACTGGTATCTTTCTTTATTTCTTTCTGAACGACGGTCTTATTAACAGGTTTTTGTGGCTCTTTGGCTGGCTTGTTTTTACAGGCTGAGTAACTCACTAAAAATGCTAAAATAACCAGGTAATGAACTATTTTCCTCATAAATGCCGGTTTAAATTCTGTTTTTGACGGCAGAACCATCCACTTGTTTAATTATCGAAAGGTTAAAAGTAATGTTTATGTTTCGACTCTGCAATTTTAATTGTTCCAAACTTAAAAACTGCTTTTTGTGAAAGTGGTCGTTTTAAACCCGTTAATACAATTTTTTTTTCCTGATGAAGAAGTACTATTTAGCTCAGACCACATATTTATAGCCAACGCCTTTGATGGTTTTAATTGTATCCTGTCCAATCTTTTCGCGTAATTTCCGAATGTGCACATCAATGGTACGGTCACCTACAATGATATTATCACCCCACACTGCGTTATAGATCTCATCACGGGTAAACACTTTCCCCGGTTTGGAAACCAACAGCACCAATAATTCAAATTCTTTTTTTGGCAATACCAATTCTTCCCCATTATTGATGACGAGATAGCGTTCCCGATCAATGGTTAATCCCCCCAGAGAAATACTATCTCCTTCTGATGGCGCGACTTCTGCATTGGCCGGATGGTATCTTTTGAGCAAGGCCTTAGCTCTGGATATAAGCACCTTTGGCTTGATGGGTTTTGTAATGTAATCATCGGCACCCGCCTCAAAACCTGCAATCTGCGAATAATCTTCGCCTCTGGCCGTGAGAAAAGCAATGATGGTATTCTTTAACGCAGGAATTTTTTTTAACTCTTCACAGGTTTCAATACCATCCATTCCCGGCATCATCACGTCCAAAATGATTAGTTCAGGCAGTTCTGCATTGGCTATTTTAACGGCTTCTTCTCCGTTATTCGCGGTGAAAACAGGAAATCCTTCTTTCTTTAAATTATAGCTGATGAACTCCAGAATATCCGGCTCATCATCGACCAATAGAATTTTGTATTTTTCTAATTCCATTACTAAAAGTATTTGTTGCGAAAGTAGCGGTATCGTTTAAAAAACTGTTAATAGGATATTATGTTTGTGTAAAGCGTATGTTAAGGCGCTTTTTCCAGGGTAAATGTAAAGGAAGTACCTTTGCCAGTTGTACTGCTGACGTTTATGCGTTGCTTATGTGCTTCAATAATGTGTTTCACAATAGCCAGCCCCAATCCGGTTCCTCCCTGTTCGCGGCTTCGGCTTTTATCTGCTCTGTAAAAACGTTCAAAAACGCGGGGTAAATCCTTTTCTGCAATGCCAATCCCAGTATCTTTTACCTCAATCAGGATGCGGTTATCCATGTCGTAAAAGTTAACCTCTGTTGAACCATGTTTTTTACCATAGTTGATAGAGTTCACAACCAGATTGCTCACTACCTGGAACATTCGTTTTTTATCGGCCATTACTAAGGTCGATCGATCCACACTTTTACCCAGTTTCAATTTAATGTCTTTTTCATGGGCCCTGATTTCCTGCAAGTCAAATACATCATCAATCATTTGATACAGGTTAAAAGGCTCTGGCTTTAATTCTAATTCACCTGATTCCAGTTTTGAGATGGTCATTAAGTCATCAATGATAGATATCATTCGATCAATACTTTTCTCTGTTCGCTTCAGGTACAACATATTGATGTCGGGATCATCCAATCCTCCATCTAATAAGGTCAGGATATATCCCTGGATATTAAAAATAGGTGTTTTCAGCTCGTGTGACACATCACCGAGAAATTCCTTCCGGTATTTCTCCATCTGCTTCAGTTGATTGATTTCTTGTGTTTTATTCTCCATCCAGCTGGCTACTTCACGATTCACTGATGAAAAAATGTCATCAGATGTGTCTTGTCCCTGCAACTCTGTAGTGGGCTTAAAACTATGGATGGTTTTATAAATGGGTTTAATCTTCGAATAGATAAATGAATTGATAAAATAATTCACCAGTGAATAAGATAAGGCGAAAAAAACCGGTATGGAAATGGCCAGTGAATAATATAAACTTGGACTAAAGTAATTGACAACAAAGAAAATAATCGCCAAAAACAAAAAGCCAAGCGA
Source organism: Marinilabiliaceae bacterium (assembly GCA_016342595.1). Taxonomy (GTDB): domain Bacteria; phylum Bacteroidota; class Bacteroidia; order Bacteroidales; family Marinilabiliaceae; genus JAEINY01. The sequence continues at coordinate 258 of JAEINY010000127.1, read as the reverse complement.
CACAAATCCGGCGATTTTTTGTGGTTCCAATGACTTCATAAGTGGTGAAATTGATTTATTTGAGTAATACGATTTTATACAAAGTTAGCTGAAAAAGAGATAAGTGATGTACTCCCTTTTCCGGATAGGGATGTTAAGTCAATATTAAATCGCTTATGTATTAATAATTTGCAAGTTATTGCTTACGAAAAGCTATTTTCATTGTGGTTAATAACCTAAAATTAACATTGAAGAGTACCTGTACATCAAGCTTGCAGC
>JAEINY010000126.1 GCA_016342595.1 Marinilabiliaceae bacterium | reverse complement strand
TTAAAGAGTTTCTTTTTTAGCAGTCTGTTTAAAGCTGAATTATCCTCCGCTTATTTGCGTTTTTGCACCGCAGAAACCGGTGATGGAGTTATCGGAGGTCGGCTGACGGATTATCTGAGAAATAAGGATGACTTATCAACAGATATTAAATACTATCTTTGCGGTGGTTCTCAGATGGTGATTGATGTCAGAGAAATTCTTTTATCTAAAGGGATTCCATTTGATCACATCATGGCTGAGATCTATTTTTAAACGATAAAAGACTGGTTGAATGGAGAAGGAAGTACTGTTTGGAAAAACGCTGAAAGAATTAAAAGACATTGTATCACAATTGGGATTACCTGGTTTTACCGCTAAGCAATTAACCGAATGGATGTACAAAAAACAGGTTACCTCCTTTGACCAGATGACGAACCTCTCAAAAAAGGCCCGTCAATTGCTCAATGAACAATATGCCGTTGGTTTGGTCCCTCCTCAATCGGTACAAGAGTCGGTGGATGGAACGAAAAAATATCTGTTTGAGACCAAAGGTCATCAGTTTATTGAAGCTGCTTACTTACCCGAAGAAAATAGAAATACACTGTGTGTTTCCTCACAGGTGGGCTGTAAAATGGGCTGCCTGTTTTGTATGACCGGCCGTCAGGGATTTCAGCGCCAATTAACGGCTGGTGAGATCGTGAATCAAATTGCCAGTTTGCCCGAGTTTGAGACCTTAACCAATGTGGTTTATATGGGTATGGGGGAGCCTATGGATAACATTGATCATGTATTAGCCAGTCTTGAAATTCTCACATCAGACTGGGGATATGCCTGGAGCCCACGCCGGATAAATGTTTCCACCATTGGAGTAGTACCTGCCATGCGGCGTTTTATTGAGGAATCCGAAGCTCACCTGGCCATTAGTTTGCATTCTCCCTTTAATAAAGAGCGTAACCAATTGATGCCCATCGAAAGTGTCTACTCTGCTGAGCAGGTGGTGGCCGCTTTGCGTGATTATGATTTTGGCCGTCAGCGCCGCATCTCTTTCGAATACATCATGTTCAAAGGCGTCAATGATTCAGCTGAACATGTGAAAGGTTTAACCAAATTGCTAAACGGTATTCGCTGCCGACTCAACCTGATCCATTTCCACCCGATTCCGGATTCTCCGCTGCGGGGTAGTGATTTTAAAACGATGGAATGGTTCCGTGATCAACTATCTAAAAAAGGATTAACCACAACCATTCGCCGATCGCGTGGTGAAGATATTTATGCGGCCTGTGGCTTGTTATCCACCAAGGAGCTTATTAAACAAGAAAAAGAGAAAGATTACTAGATAGTATCTGTTGTATTCATTATGAAAATATGAATGCGAGCCATCTTCAATTTTAAAGCTTTGCATCTTGTTGGTTATTATCAAAATGTAAAAGTTGAAAATATTTCTATATTTTTTTAGCAAATATTTGATTGCTATTTATTTTTAGCATAAATTTATTATATGCTTTAAGGATAGTAGTAATTAACACTTTTCGATATGCTAAAATTAATACTCAATGGCATCGTTGGTGGAGATGCTGAAGTGAAAGAAGTAGGGCCCAAAAAGGCCATCAATTTCCGGGTTGCGGTGTCAATGGATTACAAGGATGCCCAAGGGAATAAAGTGGAGCGGACCGAATGGGTTCGAGCGGTGATTTGGAAAAATGACCGGCAAAGCACAAAAATTTCGGAATATCTGAAAAAAGGAAAACGAGTTCTTATAGAGGGAATCCCCGGAAGTCAAGGCTTCCAAAACAAGGCTGGGGAGGTGAATTCTGCCTTGAATGTAACAGTTAAGGAACTGGAGTTTCTTAATTAACTTTTCACCAAATAGTAAACGGGAATAAGCTGTCTTTTTTAAGACAGCTTTTTTGCTTTTACTCATCTTGTAGTTGATTATTGCTTTCTCCCTGCATTATTCTTCTTATTTTTGAAACTCAAATAATAAGAAATGTCTATGTATCGATTGTTAATAGTAAGTTGTTTACTCCTGTTTATTGTGAGCTGTGGCCCTTCACGGGAAGAACTGGCCAAAGATAAATATGTTGAAGCTGAAAGTCTTTTTAATGCTAAACAGTTCAATGATGCCAAATTAATAATCGATTCCATTGCCGATCTTTTTTCCGATCAGATTGAATACGTCACGCGGGCGAAAGATTTATTGCGGTCCATTACGATTCGTGAACAGCAGGAAAACCTGGTTTTTCTCGACAGTATGTTGCATGTTAAAGAGAAGGAGCTGGAGCCACTGATGAAGAACTTTCGGGAATCGGATGAGTATGGTCATCAAAAGATTCTGATTCACAAACGTCAGAAACCAGAAAATTCCTACAATCGGGTTTATCTGAGGGCGCATCTGGATACGAAAGGAGAGTTTTATATTTCAAGTCGGTATACCGGCTTGGAATGGATTCACCACAATCAAATAAAAGTCTATAATAGTGGTAATAAGGTGTTGAGTGAAACCGTGGCTAAAGATGGGTTTCAGAACCGCCAGTTTGAAGATGGTGAAAACAAATGGGAAGTGGTGAATTATAAAGAAGGAAAGGATAATGGCGTCATTGATTTCATAGCCTCCAATTGGGAGCAGTCCCTTAAAGTGCAGTTCATCGGTAAGAAACACTATTATATTCTGATGGAGAAATTCGATAAAGAAGCCATTCGGGATGGGTACGAAATATCATTTGTGCTGAAAGATATTGCCCGCATCAAAGAAGAAAAAGGCAAAGTGGAAAAGGAGTTGGCGCGTTTGAAACCAAATAATTAACAGAGTGTCCTTTATTATTTGTACTGAAATGTTACACGAAGCTCCCTGAGGAAAAATCATAAGTAAGGTCACAGAGGGTTATTGTATCAACCATTCAGAAAGGCATGAGTTATCGCATCGAATTTTAATAACCCGTAGTATGATTTAGAGTCATCGGATGAATAATTACGTACCTATCCTTTTTACTTTTTCCCTTTTACTTTCTACTTCTCTTTTTAAACTTTTCCATGGCTGAGGTGTATCCTCTGCAATCCCTGTTCGATATGGCAAGTTGTGTAGGGGTATGAACCATCACCTGTGCCTGTCAACTGCTGTATCCTTATAGCTTTATGGGGTGAAATCTTATCGTACCAGTAATCCGGATCGTACGATCCATCCAATTGTATCGTCCGGTCCATCTCACCGGATTGTTCGATCCAACCCTTTGGTAGGGTAAGGTTAAAGACCCGGTAATGATAAGTCTCAGTAATTGAATCAATACCGTTGTTGATCGGTTGACTTATATTCTCATAAAAAAAGGAGCTGCAACCTGCAGCTCCTCTTATTCTATTATTCGTAATTCCTACTACATCAAAGATTTACACTAATTTTCAAACCAGGATAAACATCTTTAAAAAAGTCGTGAAAATAGATCTGAGGTACTAAAGTCACATATTTGTGTATTTTTCGGTCAATTCCTAAGCGGAAGGTATTATCTTCGAAGAGATCTCCTTGCGAATTAATGAGGTAGCCTAATGATACGCCAAGCCATTTTTTATGATCGGGATGTTTTGAGAAATTGTACGCATACCCTGTCGATAACCACTGATTGATGTGTTTTTCATCTGCTGACGAGAACGTGTACATCCAGTCGTAGGCGAACCGAATGGCATGTTTATTCACCCTTTTTCGTCCAAAAGCAATTGACATATTTACGTTGAAACTGCCATTCCAGTTGTTTTTTACGTACTCTAAACCGGCTCCTGCACCCAGGATAATTTGATTGGTATCATAGGAGGTGGTTGTTTTACGATGTAATATCTCACTGGTATTTTCTTCACTTATCTTTACCCATATAGTATTAGTCGTACAGTTTATGTGCCAGGATGTTTTAGTGTTGATCTCCGTTTCGATACTTTTTTCTATTTCATCAAACGCATACCTGGAGAGTTCCTCGAGTTGGGCAATGCTATTGAAATAGATGAGTGTTTTACTATTTTCAGCAGATAGTTCCAAAATATTATTTCCGCTAATGAAAAGTGCAACAGCAGTGTCAAGAGGAAAGGTAATTTTACGACTGATCGATTTTTTTTCGATGGAAATGCTATGCTGAACATCACTGAGATATTCTTTTTCCGAAAAGCATTTAATATGAACCGGTTCGGTTTTACTCAATTCAGTAATCGACAAGACGGCCCATCGTTTCAGAAAAGAGGTGAGTGCTTCATTGAGGTCGGTTTCATCAAAGAGGCTATTTTTTTTATTTATCGTTAGTAAGCGATCAATGATGGTTCCATTAGGCATTTGCATTCGGATGGTATCCGGGTAAAAGGAAGGGGCACTCTTGTCCTGGGCAAAAGTCATTGTGCCAATGGATACAAGCCAGATGTATAGGATGATCATTTTCTGTTTCATAATGAATAGTTCAATTTTCTGGATTAAGTATTTATTACCTGACTTCTTTGAAAAATGGCGCCGATGATTCAGTTTTAGTCATTCTGTTTTTTAAAGTGATTTGAAATTTTTGTGGAGTTTCCTTCGCAACTCTTTGTTGGGGTGCTTGACTCTCCGAAAGTGCCAGTAAGGCTGCTTCATCAATTTTTATTTCCAACTCATTTTCTTTAGCTGGTTGATTGGCTTGTGCCTGCAGCGCATAAGCTTTCTCAATTTCATGGAGGGTGACCAATAGTTTTTGAATACTGTCGTTCAATACTGAATTACTCGATGTGGTTTCTGCCATTTGTTGCTTCAATAGCTCATTCGTGTTTTCAACCGACTGATATTTTTTAGCTAAATCAGCAAGCATAGTTTGCGTTTGTGGTGATTCAACCTTCTTAATTTTGGTTTTGTATACTATTTTCGCTGGGGCTGGCGGGAGTACCGTTGAAGGCGTATCCTTTATATGGATAGCTTTTGATTGATCCAGTTGTTGTGTAATCGCAAGTTTTTCTTTTTTCAATTGGTGATTGGTATACATGGCATTCAACCAGCCGCCGGCCAGAAACAGAACAATTGCTGCAGCAGCTATCCTTGTCCATGAAAATATTGCCGGGCTTTTTTGGGGAGTCGGATGTATCGATTGCCAGAGGGTATCTTTATTGAAACCAATGTCGCTTGATTGCTCATCCCAGGCGTCAAACGCCTTTTTTATAGTGTTCTCAACGGACTGCTTCATAGCTAATTTCTGTTTTTATAATCTTTTCTTTCAAAATGCGGCGTGCCTTGCACAGTTGTGATTTAGACGTCCCTGGTGATATATTCAGTTTTTTTCCTATTTCTTCGTGTGTAAACCCCTCAATGACATATAAACTAAAAACGGTACGGTAACCATCAGGCAACTCCAGAACCATTTGTATTAAATCATCCTCTAATAATTGTTCATCTGTTGTTAGCGGCGACTCTTCAATCTCCTCAATTAGATCTAGTGTATCAGCAAATCGTATGTTTTTTCTCAGTTCCATCAGCGATTGATTGATGGCAATTTTTTTCATCCACGCTTTTAATGGTTTTTCTTCGGTTATATCGGTACGTTCGATGTGGTTGAAGATATTCAGAAAAGCTTGTGATAGAACTTCTTCACTAAGCTCTCGATTGCTCATGTAACGAAAGCAGATACGATACAAGTAACCTGCATACAAATCGAATAGCTGCTTTTGAGCTTTCGGGTTTTTATTTTTTAATGCCTTAATTAATTTCTTCACAAATAGGGCTTACGATTAAAACACTTTTCACCTTTTAGAATGCAACAAAAATAGAAAGGGTTGCATAGGAATTTAATTTTTATGTAAAAAAAATCCCGGTTGTAGCCGGGATTTAATTCTGGTATTATAATCGGGTATTAGATTTCAGTATCGATAATCGAGTACTTAGAGATGAGCGTGTCAATCTCTTTTAATACTTCTTTTTTCTTTTGTTCGAAAAGAGACTTATAATAACTGATACCGTCCATCAAGTTCTTTTGGAAAACGCTCAATTGCTTTTTCTCTTTTGGTGTTTCATGCTTCTGATAGTTTTGTAGCCTTTCCTTAAAAATGTCCAGGTACATATTCAATTCTTTCAGGAAAACATGAGGGCGAGGGCGATCATCCAACAAATTAGTGCGTCCATAAATGTGATCCACCATTTCCTTTAATGAAGTTTCGTTGGAATAATAAGCCAGGTTTGGTCCGGGGCAAACGGTTACTTTATCCGTTTCTTTAACCGGAATATGTTTTGATACCAGGGCCGATACACCTAATCCCACACAAATACACTCTTTTTCAATGATGGATTCGTATGATTTTTGGTACTCCTCAGTTGGTAATCCTTGCTGCTTTAATTCTTCCAGTTTTTGTTTCTGGTATTGACGAGAGGCCGTACAAATTGGTTTTTCTGTGTATTCGGTATTGTACTTCAAAAACTGTTTTGTACAGGGCGAACCGCTTTTTCCTTCTGCAGCGCGTTGCAATCTGAGTTTGCTCATAGAAGCACCTCTGACACTATTAAACGGCACACCTAGCGGAGATAAACGACTAAAGTACAGATCATCTTCTTTGGCATCCGCCAGTAATTTTAATGTCGATGGGTCGATGCTCACCACTTCAGGTACCAGCATAAAAGGTGTGCCCCAGCCAATACCATCCAGATTGTAATGACTCATCAGGAATTCATGTTCCTCAGTTGTGCCAACTCCACCCTGAGCCGTAACTTTTAAATCCGGCGTTTGAGCAGGAACAGTGAGTTCTTTCTTTGACAATGCCGATTCATAAACCTCTTTACAAGTCGTTAAAAGCTTATCTCGATTGGTGCGAAATTCGTCCAGGATAGGTCCCATTAAAACGCCATTGGTCGGGAAGGCATGTCCGCCACAGTTTACACCCGATTCAATACGGTATTCTGATACCCAAAGGCCTTTGGCAGCCAGCATTTTACCTTGCACAAAAGCCGATCGGAAATCACTAACTTTTAAAATGATTTTCTTTCTCAAAGTGCCATTCGTATCCGGAAAAAAGTCTTTGAATTTTTCCAAATAGCTGTATAAACGCGGACTCATGCCAGCCGAGAGAACCAATGATGAACATAGATTGCTATTTGCAAATCCTCGCAGTGCTGCATGGGCATCATTGTACTCAATAGGCAATGCTTCGCTTCCCTTATAGTTGGTTTTATCCAGTTTCGTCATGATGTTTACATCAATCGAACCAACTGGCAAATGATCTTGCACCCAGTGTTGAAGCTCTTCTTTAAGTTGGCGACTTTTTTGGGCAAGATTAAATTTCTCTTTTAGTGATGATAAATCAGGTAACATGGAAACATACTTTTCCAGTTCGCTGCCTGTTTCAAGAGCTGATTTTTTCAGGTCGTCAAATTTGGATGTGACGATTTCATCCACCATGTTAAGGTATGAAGTGATGCGTTTAGCTCTAAAATCCTCAACTTTTTCGGTGATGGCTTGAAATGGCAAATCAAATTTTCGACTGTAAAATTCTCGCATCTGCTCAATTAACGTATCGTCAACTAAGGATATAACAGAAGATATACCGTAAGGAGCGACCTTTACTGGCGTGTCCAGTGTATACCCAATGCCCAAAACAGGAATGTGAAAAGAGTGTCGATCAAAAATATTCATTCGTTTGTGCTTTATTATAAGTAGGTAAAAATACGTTTTATATAGATAAAAAAAAAACGACCGATCGAGTCGTTTTTGTTGTATATTAATGAGTTTTGAATAAACTCTTGTTTTGTTCGAATTTATTGGCCTAAGTTTTGTTTAATTAAAGTTTCTATTTCAGTGATTAATTTTTCTATTTGCCGACCTTTAGGTTCAATGGGATCCAAAGCGGTATAAGTTATTTTTTGACCAAATTTCATTGGGAACATCCCTTTATACATCATTCGGCTGTGACCATCAATCACGAACGGAACAATGACCGCTGAAGGAGCTGCCCGTACCAGTGTAGAGAGTCCGGCAGGTTGGAATTTACGTACTTTACCAGTTTTACTTCGTGTACCTTCAGGGAAAATACAAGCTGCATAATTGTGCTGTTCAATGAGGCGTCCCAGTTTAAATATTTCTTTAATGGCTTGTCCGCCGTTAGACCGGTCTATAAGGGCGGATTTTCCATATTTTAAGTTGTAAGAAACAGTTGGTATGTTTTTACTTAATTCTTTTTTAGAAATAAATTTGGGATAATACTTTTTAAAGGCGTGAACAATAGCAGGAATATCATATAAACTCTGATGGTTGGATACAATGATAATGGGACGACCAATGGGTAATTTTTCCAATCCTTTATATTTATAACGAGCTCCCATAATACCAAGGCCTAAAACGAGCAAGTGGTTGACAAAATCTACGACCTGTCGCCGGGGCTGATCGCCAAAAAGGTGACGGGCGCCAGCTTGAAAGGGATGGAAAATCACTAATAGTAGTACATAATACAAGTGGAAAAGAGGCGTGAAAATATAGCCTAAAAACGTGTTCATTGCTTTGATGTTTTTATTGAAAATACAAAAGAACAAAAAAACTTGAACTTTTATGGTGCTTTTGTGGCAGAGAGTGTTATTAAATAGGCCATTTAAAAATTCAGCTTCTGTGCACTCATTGTTTGAGTGGTTTTGATTAATGTGCATAAAACGTTGTTTGCATTGTGGAAAGAACCATATTCTGATATTTATTTAAATGTGAATATAAAAAGATTGATTATTTTTGCAGCCCAAAACAGTCCTTTTTTACTTAAAGGGCAGCAAAAACAGTAATATGGCATTAGCAATAACAGCTTACGGTAATAAAGTGTTGCGGGAGGTGTGTGATGAAATATCATCGGATCATGAAGGATTACAGGAATTGATTGATAATATGTGGGAGACCATGTATGACACCAATGGTGTTGGATTAGCTGCGCCGCAAGTAAATAAGCCGATTCGTCTGTTTGTGATAGATACCGAACAGGTATATGAAAATATGGATGAAGGAGAGGATCGTGATGATCTGTTTGAAGATAATAAAGGTATTAAAGAGGTTTTTATTAATGCTGAGATTATTGCTGAATCAGAAGAGGGATGGGAGGAAAATGAAGGATGCCTGAGTCTTCCGGATTTAAATGGAGAAGTGGAACGAGCATGGTCAATTGAAGTAGCGTATTTCGATTGTGATTTTAAAAAGCAAACCAAAACCTTTAGTGGATTTACAGCGCGCGTGATTCAGCATGAATATGATCATACTGAAGGCATTTTGTACATTGATCATGTATCAGGTATTAGTAAACGACTGATGAAAGGTAAGCTCAGTAAAATTGCAGAGGGTAAAGTGGCACCTTCTTATCGCATGCGATTTGCAAAATAGGACATTAAGAGCATATATGTTTATTCAGCGTATGACTAATAGCTTTTTTTTATAGTCAGGCGCTGAATAGAGTGCAGTGTCCTGTCGATTTTTTTATTAAAAAAGCTAGTCTTTGACAGGCTGAAGAGATATAATTTCAAATACAAGAAAAGACAATTGTCGTAATCAAAAATAAAGGATTACTTCTTATTTAGAAGAAATGTGTAATGCCATCATAATGGGTGAAATATCATTCAAGTCGATGCTTTTAATGTTGGGCAGTTTGAGCATGGGGCCAGCTAAAAAATCATCTATATTTGTCATCCAGCTTTCCAGTTTGATTGGTTCTTCTGTTAACTCTGCAAACAACATTTTGTTGTTAGGTTGGAAATAGTCAAAGAATAAGTCTAAATCATTCATCCAGTCTTCAATGGCCAACAAAGGTTCCGCGTTGCAATTATTCAGATTTTCCGGATCTGTCATCCAACTTTCTACTGCTAAAAGTTCTTCTGTGTAGGTGTTGTTAAACTCTTCTGTATCTGTCATCCAAGATTCAATAGCTAACAAAGGTTCAGAATGTATGTCATTAAAGGCATTCACATCTGTCATCCACTTTTCAATTTCTATACTGGTTTCTTCGTATGATGAATTAAAGGCATCTTGATTGATCATCCAATCTTCTACATGTAGTTCTGGTTCATGAAAATCAGTTTCATTAAGAAAATAAGGTTGGGCATGAATGGCACCGGCGAAACAGATTAATGTGAATAGACTTCCTAAGACTATTTTTACGATTGTTTGTTTGGCTGAAGTTTTCATGACGCTGTCTTTTTTTTTGTTATTGGAATGTTTGTGTTATGAGATAGTCAATTGGTGTGCCATGGTGTGTAAGTGGAAGAATTGCAGTGATTAATGGGAGTTGTGAGGAAGTTTTTAATCTTTTATTTTGTTCGCTCCTGCAACAATGAGCTGTTCGGATATGAACAAAGGACAGAATCAAAAATATAATAGAGCTAATAGCAGGTACGCAAAAAGGCTATTTCAGTATTGTTTATTGAAATCTCTAAGTAGGAGGAGATATTACCGATTAGGATGTATATAGTAGATTATAATATTGGCTTATTACAGTGGTTAAACGATGATGTGAGACATAAAAAAGCCGGCAATATTGCCGGCTTTGATAGTATTCTTAAGAGTCACTTAAGCTTTCACGCATTATTTTGATGAAGTATGAAGGGCGATCAATACCGGAGCATGTTCTTCCAAATCAATATTATTCAAGGTTGGTATTTTAGTTGTCGGAATAGAATGAAACTCTTCTAAACTGACCATCCATCCTTCAATTTCAATGGGCTCATCAGCCAACAGGATTAAATCATCTTGTGAGTAGTTTTCAAAGTCGTCAATATTAATCATCCAATTTTCAATGGATAGTGATTTTTCAGTGGCTTCAGCAAACAATAATTCAGGATTTACCTGAGTGAAATTTTTAAATTCCTGAGAGTCGGTCATCCAACTTTCAACTGCCAGCATTGGTTCTTCATTCAGGGCATCAAACTTGTCCAGGTTGGTCATCCAACTGTCAATGGCTAATAGTGGTTCTTCGTAGGTATTATAGAAATCATCCAGATTGGTCATCCAGGTTTCAACTTTAAGATCGGATTCTTCATGTGTTGATTCAAAAGCATCAACATCTGTCATCCATTTTTCAATTTCTAATTCAGGTTCAGTAAATTCAACTTCTGATTTAAATCCTGCCTGGGCGAAAAGTGAAAAAGATAAAAACAAAACTCCTATTATTAAGGGTAACGATTTTGTTGCGCTTGATTTTGATTGTAAAGCTTTCATGACTCTGAGTTTTAAATGAATTAATATTGTTGCCAAGAGTTAAACAATCCCTGTGCCAAGCTTGGAAATAATCAGTAAATCAGCAGTATAGGACCTATTAGGAGATATAAAAGTCTTTTAATGTCGTTCGAAAGTGTAACAAGTAGGTGTGCGTTTTTGAACAGTTGGTTGCGCTTGAGTCGATGGATTGTTCGTGCTTCGAAAAAGATCCTCAAAAAAATAGGAGTAGAATAAGTGTTCAATTGGTTTGAGTTGTCTTAAGTGGGATTGAAAATATTATTGTTATTTTAATTAATCTTATGAAGAAGTTGATGTTGAGACTTTTGTTGTTTGTTTGTGCTACAAATTTACTAGGGCAAACAAAACAATACACTATTTGTGGCTATGTTTCAGATGCAGGAAGTGGCGAGAAACTTATCAATGCGAATGTTTATGAACCTAAGGGTTTAATTGGTTCCGTGAGTAATACCTATGGCTTTTATAGTCTAACGTTACCTGCCGGACAATACACCATTGTTTACTCATTTGTTGGATTTGAAACCAAAAGGGTGAATGTGGATTTAAATCAGGACAAAGAAATCAACATTACCCTGGCGTATGCTGCAGCGATAGATGAAGTGACCGTTGTTGGAGGGGCTGTTAATAATAAGTTGGATGATACTCAGATGAGTAAAGAGGTGATCACCATGGAAACCGTGAAGAGTCTGCCTGCTTTCATGGGCGAAGCAGATGTGATCAAGACCATGCAACTATTGCCCGGTGTTCAATCGGGAAATGAAGCGTCAAGTGGTTTGTATGTGAGGGGAGGAGGACCCGATCAAAATTTAATTTTATTGGATGGCGTCCCTGTTTATAATGCCAATCATTTATTTGGCTTTTTCTCGGTTTTTAACACCGATGCGATTAAAAATCTGTCCCTTTATAAAGGTGGTTTTCCAGCCCGGTTTGGAGGCCGGCTTTCATCAGTTGTGGATATTCGTATGAAAGAAGGAAATGAAAAGGAGTTTCATGGGGGTGTTCAGGTAGGCCTTATTGCTTCTAAATTCCATCTGGAAGGACCCATTCAAAAAGACAAAACAGCCTTTCATATTTCCGGCCGACGAACTTATATTGATGTTTTAACACGACCGCTTATGCCAAAAGATAATTTTGGCGGATATTTCTTTTATGATTTAAATGCGAAAGTAAACCACAAGTTTTCTGATCGAAGCCGGATTTATTTAAGTGCTTATACCGGGCGAGATAAGGCCTTTGCCAAGTATGATGAGAGTTACTCAAGTGGGGAAGAATCGTATCACGATAAAGATAAAAGTCACTTGTACTGGGGGAATATCACGACGGCCTTACGCTGGAATTATGTGTTCAATAATAAATTGTTTAGTAACACAACTGTTACCTATAGTCAATACAAATTTAATGTTGAAAATGAAGCCATTCACAAAGTGGATAATAAAGTGGTAGATGATATTCATTATAAATATAAATCGGGTATCAACGATGTGAGTTATAAAATGGAATTTGATTGGTATCCTTCAAATGCGCATGAAATTAAGTTTGGTGTTAATTACATCTATCATACATTTAATCCGGGCGTAGAAGCTTTTCGCAAAAAATCTGATTATGAGCAACCTTTTAATAAAACCTTTGGCGATGATGAAATATACGCTCACGAGCTGAATTTTTTTATGGAGGATAATATCCAACTGTCTGATCGTTTAAAGGCAAATTTGGGCTTGCATTTTTCAGGATTTAATGTGGAAAATACCTTTTATACTTCTTTAGAGCCAAGGATTAGTATGCGCTATGTGGCATCAGACAGAATTACTTTGAAAGCTGCCTATTCAAAGATGCAGCAATACTTGCATTTATTGAGTAATTCGACCATTGGAATGCCCACTGATTTATGGGTGCCGGTAACAGAAAAGATTAAACCTCAGATGTCTCATCAATATGCTATTGGTGCTGTTTATAGTCCGGTCAAAAAATATACTTTTTCGGTGGAGGGATTCTATAAGGATATGAAGAACCTAATTGAATATAAAGAAGGGGCTTCCTTTTTTGGATCATCAGTTGGTTGGGAAGATAAAGTAGAGATGGGCGATGGTCGTTCATTTGGGATGGAAGTTTTACTGAAAAAGGAGTCAGGGAAAACAACCGGGTGGATTGGTTATACATTGTCCAAATCTGAACGACAGTTTGAGCGTCTCAATTTTGGAGAGTGGTTTCCGGCCCGACATGATCGGACACATGATTTGAGTGTGGTGATGAGTCATAAGTTCTCTGATAAAATTGATATAGGGGCTACCTGGGTGTTTGGAACCGGAAATGCCATTACTTTAGCGACACATGATATTCAGCCATTGCAAGGGGAGGCGGATAATGATTATGATGTAGATAATTCCTCAGTACCGTATTTTGAACATCGAAACAATTACCGCATGCCTGATTATCATCGGTTGGATTTCGGGGTCAATTTTCATAAGAAAAAGAAGCGTGGAACCCGTACCTGGAACATCAGCGTGTATAATGTCTACAATCGAAAAAATCCATTTTTCTTATATGTGGGGAATAAGGATGATGGCGGTAAGGTCTTGAAGCAAATTTCTTTATTTCCAATTCTTCCATCCATTTCATACACCTATAAATTTTAATCACATGATACTATTCAAAAATACTTGCTTTCTTTTATTGGTTTTAGCCATTGTTACTGCTTGTGAAAAGGAAATTGAATATCAAGGGGATAATCTGGAAAGTTTCTTAGTACTAAATGCCTCCTTGCAAACCGATTCGGCCGTCACTTGTTATGTTAGCAGAAGTCGCACGCTGCTGGAGAAAGATCCCATTCAAACAATAGATGATGCGGTGGTTGATCTCTATTCAGACGATGTGTTTGTGGAAGAGTTAAAATTATCTGACTCTGGTAAATACCGGGCTCCAACTGTGATGGTTCAATCGGGTAAAAAATATGAGTTGCGTGTCAATCACCAATCCTTTAAGAATGTTTCAGCTTCTTCTGTGGTGCCGGAAAAAGCCAATGCGGAGTTCGTATCAGTCCAGTTAGTGAACGTGCGAACCGATGGATATACCAGTGAAAAGATGAGGTTTAGTGTGAATGTGAAAGATAAGCCCGGGAAAGATTATTATCGACTACAGGCATTTGTTCCCGCAAGACACTATAATGAATTAGGAGAATATGTCCTTGATGAAAACGTTTATTACATGAGACATGTTGAATCAAGTGACCCTGTTTTAAATGGTAATGTAGTGGTGGTAGATGATGATTTTTCTGATCATCCGGAGAATCAGTATCGCGTATTTAATGATGAGCTGTTTGATGAAGGGGAGTATGAGCTTACATTTGAGTTAGATGAAAATGATATGGAATTGGCAGCGAACATTAAAATTGATGTGCAAAAAATTTCCTATGACCTTTACTTGTATTATAAAACGTTGGATGCCTATAACTACTATGAAGATAGCCCATTTTCAGAGCCGGTTCGTATTCATTCTAATATAATCAATGGAGCCGGCGTTTTGGGGAGTTGTACCTCTAATTGGTTATCCGTTGAGTAAGTCTTCCGTTTGTTTTTAATCATAATTTGAAACGGGTATCATTTTTTATAAAAGGTACCCGTTTTACATTTCCTGAACTCTCGCTTTGGGAATTAAAAAAGGCTGAACATACACTGTCCAGCCCGGTTGAAATAATATATGATTAAAAAAGTATTGTTTTAGTTTCTGGCAAAGAGAACAACAGGTGCTGTATAGTCAATTTCTGCCATCCAGATTTCAACTGCTAACATATTTTCCTGGTAAAGGTTTTTTGAACAGTCTTGATTTGATATCCAGCATTCAATAGCCAACTCCTGTTCAAAATGAGTGTTGCTAAAGTCTTCTGTATTTGTCATCCATGATTCTACAGCGATTGTAGTTTCGGACTCTTCATTGATTAGATTATCAAAATTATCCACCTCACTCATCCAGGCTTCCAAGGGCATTTCTTCTTCCATTATGGTCAAAAAAGAATTTAGATCGGTCATCCAATCTTCTATTTCCAAAGTTGCCTCCTGATGTATGTTGTCAAATGAATCTTGGTCACTCATCCAGGCTTGAACTTCCAGCGGTGTTTCGTCAACTTCTGAGTCGTTGAAATTTGGTTGAGCAAATGCGTTTCCAGCTACAAAAGTGATGGTTAGAAAAAGAGAAGCGAAAAATTTTATGGTTGAATGTGTATATGAAGTTTTCATGACGAGTGTTTTTTAATTGTTTGTGCTAGTGATTAATCAATCCATGTGCCAAAGGGGGAAAAGTATAGATAATTAGCCTGTTATGGTGAAGTCCTTGTTTTTTTGTCTTAAGTTTTTTCGTGCGAATATGCGACAAAGGGATGTTCGATTTCGAACAACGGATTATGAATTTGATGTGAAAGGAAGGTTGTGTCTGTTCATTAATTTATTGTACTTTTGTATCAAACATTTAATCGAATGAGAACAGCAGAAATTCATACAGAAAAAGGTATTATGAAGGTGGAGTTCTATGAGAATGATGCACCTAAAACCGTTGAGAATTTTGTGAAACTAGCCAAAGAAGGATTCTATGATGGCTTGGCTTTTCACCGTGTTATTCCTGATTTTGTGATTCAAGGTGGTTGTCCGTTTTCAAAAGACCCATCTAGCACACGAGTGGGAACCGGTGGGCCTGGATATAGCATCGACTGTGAATTAGATGGCGATAATCAATACCATGACCGTGGCGTATTATCGATGGCCCATGCCGGACGTAATACAGGGGGATCTCAATTCTTTGTCTGCCATAGTCGTGCGAATACGCAACACCTGGATCGTCAACATACATGCTTCGGTAAAGTGATCGAAGGTGTTGATATCGTTGATGATATCCGCGAAGGAGATGAAATTGAGAAAATTGTAGTTAACGAATAGAACCAAACGAGGAAGTAGATAATGAGCTTTGAAATTTCAGGAAATCTAATTGTAAAAGAAGACGTTGTTGAAATCAACGCCAGTTTTAAAAAACGTGAATTTGTTATTGAGGTGGCTAATGAACGTAATTCAGACTGGAATGATTTCATCAAGTTTCAGGTAACCCAGGACCGCTGTTCGTTGGTGGATCCTTTACAAGTTGGTGATCAAATTAAGGTGACGTTTAATGTACGTGGACGCAAGTGGGAGAAAGATGGAAAAGTAAATTACTTTTCTAACCTGGAGGCATGGCGTATTGAGAAGGAAGAAGCTCCTTTATCACCCGATGCACCACTTCCTTCATACAATGAAGCGGATATACCACCAGCTGGTCCGGATGAAGATTTACCGTTTTAATTCTATAATGAATAAAATCCTGAATTTGATTCAGGATTTTTTTTAAACCTTCCTTTTGTTATGAAGACTTGCCTTAATCTATTAGTCCTTTCTGTTATAACATTATCAGCTTTTGGTCAAAATACAGATTCTTTAGTGATTGCTCCGACTCATGCTCAACTCATGTATGAAGGTCGGGTAGACCGTTCTCAAGTCGATGAAACCCTAATATATTGGGCTGGTACTTCTATTCAGATGAAATTTAGTGGCACCCGGATCGGTGTCATATTGAATGATGAGAAGGGTGAGAATTATTTTCAGGCTATCGTTGATGGTATTGAACAATATCCCATCGTTCTGGATTGTGATTCAGCCGAACACTTTTATTCCATTGCTGCCGGGCTGCCTGCCGGAGAGCATGTCATTGAGCTGGTTAAGCGGACTGAACCCTGGGAGGGTTTTACCGGGTTTAAAGGCTTTGTCTTGTATGATGATGGTAAAATATTATCAAATGAGGCCGATGAAACTATGAAAATAGAGTTTTACGGCAACTCGATCACCTCGGGCATGGGGAATGAAGATTTGTCTATTAATGGGCGAAATAACCAAAATTCCTTTTATAAAAATAACTATCTGTCGTATGCTGCTATTACAGCGCGCCAACTCAATGCCGGATACCATTGTGTTTCTTTAAGTGGTATTGGTATCACAGTAAGTTGGGGGGATTACATCATGCCTGAGATTTATAATCGCCTGAATCCTTTTGATGCAAGCTCTCAATGGGATTTTATGAGTTGGATACCCGATGTGGTGGTCGTTAATTTGTTTCAAAATGACAGTTGGTTGGTGGAAAGGCCTGCCTACGATCAATTCAAGAAGCGCTTTGCAGATGGTCAGAAACCCACCAATGAACAACTTATTGTTGCACATCAACAATTCATTAAAAAACTCCGAATAGTTTATCCCAAGGCTTTTATTATTTGCGCCTTGGGCAGTATGGATGCCACAAAAGCCGGATCTGTTTGGCCAGGCATTGTCCAAAGTTCTGTAAAGGGGCTTCAGGAATTGGGTGATGATAAGATCACTACTTTCTTTTTCGATTATAATGGGCATAATGGCCATCCTACCGTTTTTCACGATTTTCAAATGGCGAATGAGTTAACTGAATTTATCCATAACACGGTATTAAAAGAGTAATATTTTCATGAACGATCACCCACATAAATTTCAGATTGGTAAAGTCACACTGGTCTCCGTCGCTCATTTTTTTCACGATATTTATACGGCCTTTTTAGCTCCTTTATTGCCATTTCTGCAGGCTTCAATGGGACTTAGTTTAACCTTTGCCGGATTATTATC
>JAEINY010000125.1 GCA_016342595.1 Marinilabiliaceae bacterium | reverse complement strand
ATTTTGGAGCTATCAAAATAGCTAGTGCTTCAAATTCTAAATTCAAGTAATTATTTTACCTTGCTTCCAATCAAATAAATTTTTTCTTTAAACCGCGAATTACGCTAATTAAACGAATTATTAAAATTTCTGGTAATTAACGTTTTCCGGCGGAAAACGAATTCGTGTAATTCGTTAAATTCGCGGTTCCATTAAAGAAAACTGCGAAGCAGTTGATATATTGTAATTAGGTGTTTAATATATCAGTAGGTGGCACCATTAATAAATTATAGTATTTATTTTCACATGTTCTTTTTCACAATTTAAACTTCAACAACACCTAATCAACTCTTTTTATATAAGTGCTCTCCCGGTGAACCGGGATTACTTTTTTTTCTACAGCCCAAAAAAGTAAACCCAAAAGGCCGCCGCTCAATTGCAATTAGGCGGTTCGCACATTGGTTGGCTGGTTACGCTATCGAGCATAATACGCAAAAATGAATAAATTAAGTTGTTAATTATATAGACGTGTATTCCGGTTGAAGCGAAGCGAAACCACCTCAGTGAACTCAATACGAAATTGTTTTTGGTATTTGTATTTTCCTCAGTGCAGCTCTGTGTTACAATTAGTTTGTGTAAAACACACCCCTGGAATAATAAATACTACAATATGCAAATCATTCCACTAGCCATCAATAAAAACCGCTGAAATCTGAAATCCAACTCAGGTCCTGACAACAAACGGCAGATGATCGAATCACCTGCCGCTTGTTGCTTAAAAACAAGTATTATAGATTAATTCACGGGATTGTACACCTGCCCCATAAATAAGATGGCACCTGTGTCTTTTTCACGGATGGCAAATACAAAGGGACGATCCACTTTAAACAGCAGTGGTGATCCGCCACCTCCAATTGAAGTATTAACCACTTCCACACTGGTGGCTGCTGCCGCCTCACTCCCTTCTTCATTTACCTCAACAAACGTATTGTGCTGCACTTTACTGATAAGGAGTTTACCCGGGCCAATTTTAGATAAGTCGGCACCAAAGGAAAACGCTGTTTTCATGCCTAAAGCCTTCAATGGTTCATTCAGCTTCTGTTTACACTCGAACGTAAACCCGGGCAACCATACTTCGACTCCCTTTTCAGTAAATGAATTCAAATAATCATTCCACTTTTGATCATCCAAATTTCCAACAATAGAAGAAACATCAATTCCTTCATTGGGTACTATAACGACCATCTCAAAATGCCCGTTTCCATAGGGCATTGCAATACCGCTGCAATCATCCGCATAAAAATGCAATAGATCTGCACTTTGCTTCATTGTTTTAGTTGTAATGGATGTCCCATTTTCTAAATAGAACTTTTCATCACCGGTATCCTCCTTTTGAAATTTATATTTCCATTTACCTTTGAAATAGACGGCATTGATTAAGAACATCACATGATCACCGCTAACCCCCTCTACAATTTCAGGGATGCGCCCTTTCGTTTGATCACTCACCCATTGATTAATAATGCGCTTACTTTCTTCACCCTGACTAAAATCAAGCGATTCAACCACTGCATTATAAAAATCCTCATTCGTTTTTATAAACTCAGGATTAACACTATACCCTTGTCGATACCAAATGGAATTGGCAATGTTCATATCCACTTTCCTATCTGCACTTAATAAGGCTTGCCGAATGGATTGATTCGCTTCATTTAACTCTCCTGCATTAGCGATATCAAATCCTAACATGTTAGTCATTTCATCACGCGTAGCACCTGAAGCACCATTCCAGGTCATCCCCAAAGCCTGAGAGACACTCAAGGGGGAGATCATAATATTCTGAAATTCTTCTGAATTTTTAATGGTCGATTTGAAAAGATCAAAACCAAATTGATTAGAAGACTCAACCAATGCCTGACTTTTTAAATCCAGAATAATGGGCTCATACTTATTTGAAATTTCTTCCTTATGGCAAGACGTGACGGCCAAACTGAATATTGTTAAAATAATAAGGGCTCTCATAATATCTAATTTATTATCATGACGATAAGATATCTAAAGGGTTGCGTACATCTCTGTTTTTTTGCTTGAAATAGAAAAAGCCATTTATGAGTTTGTCTCACAAATGGCTTATAAAGGGTTTTTAGTAATTTTGGCTATAACATCTCAACGGTTTGCGCGAAGGCAACCGTACCGCGTACATTAATAGTTATCTCACAATGGGCTTTTTTTCCGCCTTCACCTACAATATCTTCAATTTTAAAGGTGATATCTTCTGTCGAATTAGCTTTCACAATGGCCTCCAATTGAGCAATCAATTCGTCAACCCCATCTTTCATGAGTTCATTTAACGGAGTCTGCTTCAAACCAGCATTTACCTGAACTTCATAATCATCCAGAATCTGCTCGTATTCACCAGATGTTCTGGATTTAATATATACATCACAGCTTGCTTTCTGAACTTCATTATTATCCAATGGTTCAACTACAAACCAAAACGCCTCAATATTCACACTTTCAATTTCACCATCTGATTGATCTAGAACATCATCAACGGCGGCATTGATATCCGCTGCAGAAATAACTCCCTTGTATTCTGTTATATCAACATTCGATTCAACCGGAATTGTGATGCTCTCTTCAAATGTGGGGTAAAACTTTAAATCTTTCTCTCCACAAGCACCTAGCAATAGCGCTGCCCACACAAAAACAATTATCTTTTTCATCATCTTATAATTTTTAATTTTTACTATTTCTCGTTAATTCCAATTCCTAAACCAACAGCAAATGTATTTTGCTTGGCAATATTATAATCACCATGTATTTTCACTGGTCCCAAATTTATTCCCAGCCCCAGTGTTAATCGCATGGTATTAGCCCCTTCCATTTCAAAGCTGATTTTATCACCGGGCTGGGCAAATGGATCAATACCACTGTAATCATACTCTACATCCACCTTACTGGATTCATACCCCACACCACCATAAAAAGTAAGAATCGGAATGGAATAACTGGTTTGCAGGTTGATAACCGTTGCTTTTGCATCCATGTAATCACCTACTTTAAATGACTGATTATAAAAACCTACTGCCAAATTCAGAGGAATTAGCGGAATATATTGATCCACACTATGTCGAATCCCCCATCCAAACACATCCACTTTACCAATATCATCTACATCTAATGATACATACCGAAGCGTTAGATCCGTTCCAAACAGGGAACCCACCGTTAATTGAGGCATTGCCAGAGGTACCATATCCACATCAAAACCCCCTGGAAAGGTATATTGCAACAATCCTCCACTTCCTTCAATCGGAACAGTTACACCATCTGTAGGTCCAAACACCGTTGGTACTTTATAAGGACCTTGTGGATCATAAATATCACTCTCAATCATTCCTTGAAAATACTTGGCATCATTGGGTATGGAGGCCATTTGCACCACGACACCCAAATAAAATTGAAGGCCTCTCTTCTTAAGTTTGGCATTGTGAAAAAGCCCACTGTTAAAGTCAGCAGAGAAAGCATCTGCAAAGGGTTGCAAATACATTTTACCATTTTCTTCAGTGTACTTAGATAAATAATCCTCCAACGACTGGGCCTGAAGCATCCCGGTCAATAAAAAAATTGCAACAAAAAAGGTTAGTTTTCGCATATCACATAAGTTTTCCTTCAATTTACAGCTATATTCAATGAAGGACAACAAAAATATGATCAAGGTGAAAAAAAAATGGACAAACAACTATATTGCTTGTCCATTCTGCATACTTTTTATTACAATCCTATATAAATCCCTGATTCTTTAACACCGTCATCAAGACCTGACTAAAATGTTCACTATCGGCCTTTTTGTAGCGCACATCCGTAAACACCTGTGCCAATGATTCCTTATTGTTTTCGGCTACAAACTCTTTATTGACTTCCAGATTTTCCTTTTCATTGTAAATTCGATTAATATCTTCCGGGGTGTAATCTTTATACGTTTCATAATGAATCACTGCATCTAATGGTAAACGATCGACTTGCCCGGGGGTTTCGTTCGGATATCCTAAAGTAATGGTTGTCACCGGCACTACACCTTTGGGGAGATTCATTAAATCAATAATCTTATCCGCCATGTAAGTCGTTGTTCCCAGATAGCAAATACCCAGGCCTTTGGATTCTGCTGCAATGCAAATATTTTGAGCCACCAACAAGGCATCAATTGCTGCGGTCATAAACGACAAGAAGTTATCATATCCCGGTTCAGCATTACGCTGCTGACACCATTTATTAAACCGATTAAAATCGGCGCAAACCGTCAATGTCACCGGGGCATTTACGATCATGGGTTGATTGAAGTGAAAAGGCGCCAATGCCTTCTTTTTCTCTTCATCTCTCGTAACAATCACGCTATAAACCTGCATATTACCAGTTGTAGAAGCCCTTGTACCGGCCTCCAGTATTTGGTTTAACAATGCATCATCAATGTTCTTATCAGCGTATTTTCGAATAGTTTTGTGTTGTAGTAAAGTATCAAGCATAAGTTATTGTTATAAAGATGGTTTTATTATTATACCAATTAAATATCAAATTGCGCTGGTATAATGCCGATACATAATCAAAGGGCGTTTAGAAGTGAAACGCACTAAAGGCGCATTTTGATTAGTAAACGGTATTAAACGACGAAATTGCTTTAAACGTCAAAAATATAAAATGATATTCTCCCAACCCAATGAAAAAGAAATTGATTACACCGGAGTGATCAAAAAAAAATCACCCGACTACCTTAATGATGGCAACGCGGTGATTTTAATTGTCTAATAATTATGCTATAGCTTATTTTTTTGAATAACCTGTTTTAATTCATCTACTTGTTTGGTTAGTTCAGTAGCTGTTACTGAATATTCTTCAGCTGCAGCATTCAAAGCTAAAATATTCGTTTGGATAACGGTACTTCATAAACAAGTTGTTTACTCCTAAAAAAAGGATCTCCTTTGAAATCCTTTTTACATCCAATCCAACAACAACTAAATTATTTAGATGATATCTAGTTTTTTAAGTTCTGATACCAATAATTCTTTCCCTCCATTTGCCATGGGACACATGGGTGATCTAAAATGTTCCTCAATTAATCCCATCACCGCCAATGCTGTTTTCACAGGAATAGGATTTGATTCGATGAACATCAAATCCATCAAGTGTCGATATTTAAAAAATAATTCACGTGTTGAGACCACATTACCCGTTAATGAAGCTTGCATCATTTCCCTGAATTGAGCCGGCAGCACATTAGCAATAACAGAAATACAGCCATCCGCCCCCAGCAAATTAGCTGAAGAGGCCAAAAAGTCATCTCCACTATAGACTTTATATCCCGGCGGACGAAGAGCTATTAATTGTGCCATGACATTCAAATCACCGCCAGCCTCTTTAATACCAACAATGTTATCAAAATCATTGGCCAACTTCAGAGCCACATCAACAGAAATTTTCGATCCCGTCCGTGAGGGTACATTATACAAAATAATAGGTACACTCACCGCTTGTGCGATGTTTGAAAAATGCAGGTACATGCCTTGATCAGTGGGCTTATTATAATAGGGGCCAACCACCAAAACTCCATCCACACCGGCTTCCTGAGCGTTTAACGAATATTTAATACATTCCGAAGTTGAATTGCTGCCAGTACCGGCAATTACAGGGATTCGCCCCTTCACCCGATCAACGGTATGTTTAATCAAAAAGACATCTTCTTCTTGGCTCAAAGCAGGCGTTTCACCAGTTGTTCCACACACAACTATACCGTCCGTACCTTCCTCTACATGCCAATCAATCAATTTATCAAAGGCATCTACATCAATTTCTCCGGTTGCTGTAAAAGGAGTTACAATTGCTACTATCGAACCTGTTAAATTAAACTCTTTCATCTCTTTTGTTTTAGTATTAAAAAACTGAAATACTAATGATGGAAGTAGAACTATTTATAAAGAATAATATTAGTTCCAGTACTTCTTCAAACTTTAATACAACATCAAAACTATTAAAAGATTTACATGACAAAAAATTTTTCAACAAAAAAAACTTCTTTATAACACTTTGTTAATATTTTAACATTACATATATTTGTACCAAATCTTTGTTGCTATGAAGACCGTAAGTCAAGCTGTAGAAGCCGTTATTAAAGTTAAACCCTTCGTTATTGAAGCCCTTTGCGAAGGCCTGTTGAACATCTCCTCCCTGGCCCGACAGATTCAGCCCATGGTGGAAAAACTGACCGAAAAGCCTGTTAAACAAGGTGCCATTGTAATGGCGTTGAATCGCCTGGCACCACAGTTAGATTACTCTTTAAACAGAAATCTGCAAAAACTGCTGGAATCGTTGGGAGATATTATTGTACGATCAAACCTTACTGATTACACTTTTAAAAACAGTAATACAATTTTTCATAGCCACACCCGGGTCATGCAGGAAATTAGTAACCAACAAGATGTATTCTATACTTTAGTAAGAGGAGTATTTGAGTCCAATCTGGTGGTGAGCTCTGCCTATGAAAACCTGGTAGATACGCAATTCAAAAACGAAGAATGCATCTACAAACAAGATGAACTCTCTGCCATTACCTTAAAATTACCAGCCGGAAATGTACAAATAACAGGTTTCTACTACCACATTTTAAAGGCCATTGCCTGGGAAGGTGTAAACATCAAAGAGGTTATCTCTACCACCAATGAATTTACAATTATAGTAAATGATGAAGATGTGGACAGGGGTTTTACAATATTGAAAAATTTAAAGACTGCTTACAGACAAAAATAGTCTTCAATACAATGCGCCAGCTTATATTGAACACAAAGACCTTAAGGTTTAGGAAACCTTAAGGTCTGAATATGTATTGGATCAAATACCAGGTGATACGAAGATTATTCCTGACTAAAACTCAACAGGAACCACCAATTTACAAATCACAGCCTTTCCTCTTTGTTTTCCAGGATTCCATTCATCCAACTTCCGTACTATTCGAGTAGCTTCCAAAGCCTCTGGTGAATCATAATTATCCAGCGGTCTTACCTGTACTACTTCCCCTTTGTGATTTACAGTAAACTCAACTTTTACCAAACCAGATAGACCTTTCTCTTTTCCGATCTGAGTAACCAAAGTATATAAACTCGCAAAGTATCTTTCCATTCCTCCTTTGTATTCCGGCATTGTTTCAACCACATAAAATTCTGCTTTACCACTGACCGATGATGGTGAAGGGGGCGAAGGAAGCATTTTCTCATTTCCACGTTTAGGTGGAGGCGGCGGAGGCATAAGCTTACCCTTGTATTTATCCCGGAAAGCACCTGGTTCCAAAAGATATGATTGCTCAGTCAGTAGGACTTCAATTAGATCAGAATCACCCACTATTACTTCTTTCGTGGCAAAGCCAACAAAAGAACACACCAAAACATCCCCTTTAGCTACATCCAAAGAAAAATGACCATTTTCCCCTGCCACCGTACCAGTTGTTGTACCTGATCATTACATTTCTAAAATAAAACCCTTATCTTTTTCCTTTTCAATCAAATCCTTCAATTCAAAATCAGAAAAAAATGATACATCGAAAATTGAAAAGGATCGGTATCATCGCCTTAACAGCGACGATTCTTCTCGTCCCGGTAGCTTCATCCGGGCAAAACAAATCCAATTCAAGCCAATCAACTGCAACGGATACCCTTATAAATAGCAGTTTAGTCGCAGGTTTAAAATTACGTAACATTGGTCCGACTTTTACATCAGGCCGAATTGCTGATTTCGCTGTTAATCCCAACAACCATTCAGAATTCTATGTAGCAGTAGCCAGTGGTAACATCTGGAAAACGACTAATAAAGGCATTACCTTCAAACCCGTCTTTGATAAATATGGGGCCTATTCCATTGGCTGCCTGGCCATGGATCCCGGCAACACCAATGTCGTTTGGGCCGGAACGGGCGAAAACAACCATCAACGCGCATTGGGTTATGGTGATGGAGTATACAAAACCGTGGACGGTGGAAAGACCTGGAAAAACATGGGCTTGAAAGAATCGCGCCAAATCGGTATGATTCTCATTGATCCTACCAACTCCAATATAGTCTATGTAGCTGCTGAAGGTTCAGCCTGGGGATCAGGTGGTGATCGTGGATTATACAAAACAACGGATGGTGGAGCTAACTGGGAAAAAGTATTAGAGATCAGTGAACACACAGGCGTTAATAACATCATTTGCGACCCTCGTAATTCAGATATTCTATATGCCACAACCGAACAACGACGTCGTCATGTGCATACAAAGATTGGCGGAGGACCGGAATCAGCTGTTTATAAATCGGAAGATGCCGGTAAAAACTGGCGAAAACTAACCAGCGGGTTACCTACCGAACACATGGGTGGAATTGGGATAGCCATATCACCTCAAAATCCGGATGTAATCTATGCGATCATCGAAGCAGCCAATAAAGGAGGTGGATTTTTCCGCTCCTCAGATCGTGGAGAGTCCTGGTCAAAAATGAGTGATCATCATTCCAGCGGGCAATATTACAATGAGATCTATTGTGATCCGGTTGAATTTGACAAAGTATATTCAGTAGAGACATTCTCTCATGTAACTAAAGATGGCGGAAAAAACTGGAAACGCATTAGCACGAACGATCGCCATGTAGATGATCATGCCTTGTGGATTGATCCTGGTGACAACCGGCATTTCATGATTGGAGGAGATGGTGGTGTTTACATAACTTACGATGATGGAGAAAACTGGAGACAAATTTCCAACCTTCCCGTCACGCAATTTTACAGGGTGACGGTTGATAATGCTGAACCTTTTTATAATGTATATGGCGGCACACAGGACAATGCTACCTTGGGCGGACCTGTTCGCAACACCAGTACCTTTGGGGTTACTGCCGGTGAGTGGGTGGTCACTGTTTTTGGCGATGGTTTCTGGTCACGTGTGGATCCGACCAATCCGGATATCGTATACAGTGAATGGCAATATGGTAATGTGGTGCGTTACGATAAAAAAAGTGGAGAACGCATCGGCATAAAACCACAACCACGTAAAGACGAAAAAACATACCGTTGGAACTGGAACGCTCCGCTTATTATCAGCCCACACGCTCCTACCCGCTTGTACATGGCTGCTAATAAAGTATTCCGAAGTGACGACCGGGGAAATACATGGGAAGTGATCTCAGATGATCTCACTGCACAAATAGAACGTAACACCTGGCCAGTGATGGGAAAATATTGGCCTGCTGATGCGGTGGCAAAAGATGTGTCAACATCACAGTTTAATACCATTGTTTCATTGGATGAGTCCCCTGTGAAAGAAGGACTCATATATATAGGTACTGATGATGGACTAATTCAGGTAACTGAAGACGGTGGTAATAATTGGCGCAAAACCTCTTCTTTCCCTGATGTTCCGGCCCATACTTATGTAAGTGACATTTTCGCTTCGCGATTTGATGAAAACGTCGTGTATGCCACTTTTAACAATATGAAAAATGATGATTTTAAACCATACCTTGTACAAAGTACGGATAAAGGAAAAACCTGGACTTCCATCTCATCAAACCTACCAGAAAATGGAACCGTTCATACCTTGGAACAAGATTTCATTCAAAAGGATTTATTGTTTGCCGGAACTGAATTTGGCATTTTCTTCTCTATAAATGATGGCAAAAGCTGGGTTCAACTAAAATCAGATATCCCTACCATTGCCGTTCGTGATTTAGCTATTCAGCAGCGCGAATCCGATTTAGTGATGGCTACATTTGGACGTGGTTTTTACGTGTTGGATAACTATGCCCCTCTTCGTGAGCTGACGCCAGAATTACCAAATACAACTGCCCGCTTGTTTGATATTAAAGATGCTCAGTTATTTATCGAAACTGGAAAAATCTATGGACAAGGGGCAACTTATTATGGGGCTGCTAATCCTGAATTTGGTGCTACTTTTTCTTTCTATATCAACGAAGTTCCTAAAACAGCAAAACAAATCAGAAAAGAAGCGGAAAAGAAACTCTTTAAAGATGGAAAACCAATTCCACAGCTCAGTTGGAAAGAGTTGGAAGAAGAGAGCAAAGAAATTCCGCCATATCTAATGGTTACTATTCGCGATCAAGAAGGTAGCATTGTGCGCACAATGACACGCAAACCTTCTAAAGGCTTAAGCCGCTTTAACTGGGATTTACGTTACGATGATCCATCCACCCCTAAAGCCAAGAAATTTGATCCTTTTAAAAAGAAAGAGGGTGATATCTTTGTATTGCCAGGTCAATACTCAGTTGAAATAGCAATGGTTCATAATGGACAATCCACTACTTTGGCAGAACCAAAATCGTTTAAAGTAAAAGCGCTGAACAACACAACACTTCCTGCTAAAAACAGAGCTGACATGGTTGCTTTCCAAAAAGAAGTAAGCCGTCTGTCGAAAGCTATGAATGGCACATTACAATTAACGAATGACTTAAAAGAAGAAGTCATTCTCATGAAACAAACAGCCCTTACTTTACCAGGAGCACATGAAAAGGTAATGCCGGCACTGGTTGAACTGGAAAAAGAACTCAACGGCATATTATTTACTTTTAACGGATTAGATGCAAAAGCCAGTTGGGAAGAAATTCCTCCGGTACAAATGCCATTGCATAACCGATTAAACTCCATTATCTGGACACAAATCAACAGTACTTCGGATATCACCGGGACATCACGAACATCTTTCGACATATTGAAAGAAGATTTCCCACCGGTTTTAGCTCAAATAAAAGTCATTGCTGAATTAAAAATAAAAGAAGTAAGGCAATTAATGAATGAATTAGATGCCCCATACACACCGGGTCGGATACCTGAGTGGAAATAAACCAACACCTTTAAGATAACATTCAAAAGACATTTGCAACATCAATATAACTGTCTTTTGTTCTGTTTTTGTATACGCGTTATATTTTTTACAGCATCATCGAAAAAAAGGGTGGCATTATTTATTCTTTTTAATAAATTTACCACCAGTAATCATTAATAAAACATATAACAAAAAATGACACTAAAACCCATTTTGCCGGGCGTCGGATTCGGCAGCATCAAATTCGGGATGGAAGAACATGAAGTTTCAAGCTATATTGGCGATCCATCTGAAACTGAAGAACAAAACTATGGTGAAGGCGATAAGGCCACCGTTCTTTATTACGATGATTTGGGCATTTCCATGTCGTTTGACAAGGAAGAAGATTTCCGCCTGGTAGAAATTTCATTCGAAACAGAAAATTATCTGCTTTACAATGCTATAAAAGTAGGTATGTCAAAAGATGAATTTCTGAAAAAAGTAGAAGATCTCAAATTAGAAGAGTACGACTATGAAGATATGTCAGAAGAAGGGTTTGAAGAAAAAGAACTTTACGTATTCGAAAAAGAAAACATTAATATCTGGTTTGATGAAGGCGAATTAACCTCCATCCAAATCGGTCCGTTTTGGGTCGATGATGATACGGTTCAATGGCCAGAATAAATGTATGAAATAAATCCCGCTTCGGCGGGATTTATTATACATAATACTTCCTTGTAGAAAAACATTCTCTATTTTAGTGGAACCAATCCTGACATTCGTTTCGAAAAATGTAACGTTCCCCAAGAAGCTGCCGCTAAATGAAACTAAGAAAGGATTATGCCGTTTTAACCATTAGAAAAACGATTTGGGGGAATAAAAATAATAAGCTAATTTTACAATCAATAAGTAAAGAATTAAGACATGAAAAAGATTTCGTTGATAGCCGCTGTTTTGTTTTTGGTAGTTTTAGGCACCAGTTCATGTAAAAGCGTTGAAGATTGTCCTGCATACAGTCAAGCTGAAGTTGAACAAACAACTGTTAGAGCTTAAATAAAACGGTCAGAAAAGATTTATTAGAGTAACAAAAAAGCACTTAGCTTTTTTGATTACTCTTTTTTTTGTGTTTCCTCTTTCAAAAGACGAATCAAGATCTTCATTTTTAACTTTCTTTATAGCTTTTATTAAGAAAATCAAATTCATATTTCTTGACCGTTTAATTATGATTCTTTACTTTTGTATCGCATTTTTGAAGACCCTATTAAAATAATTTTTAAAAAAGCATTAAAATGTCAAAAATCAAGATTGGTATTAACGGGTTTGGCCGTATCGGACGTTTCGTATTCCGTCAAGCTGTTGCAAAAGGAACTGTACAAGTTGTAGCTATCAACGACCTTATCGACGTTGACTACATGGCTTACATGTTGAAATATGATTCTACTCATGGTCGTTTCGATGGTACTGTTGAAGTAAAAGACGGTTCTTTGATCGTAAATGGTGATGTAGTACGCGTAACTGCTGAAAGAAACCCTGCTGACATTAACTGGGGTGCTGTAGGTGCTGAGTACGTTGTTGAATCAACTGGTCTTTTCTTAACTGAAGAAACTGCTCAGGGACACATCGCAGCTGGTGCGAAAAAAGTAGTAATGTCTGCTCCTTCTAAAGACGCTACTCCTATGTTCGTAATGGGTGTAAACAACAAAGAGTACAAAAACGATATGACTTTCGTATCTAACGCTTCTTGTACTACTAACTGTTTAGCTCCTATCGCTAAAGTATTGAATGACAAATTCGGTATTGTTGACGGTTTGATGACTACTGTTCACGCTACTACTGCTACACAAAAAACTGTTGACGGTCCTTCTGCGAAAGACTGGAGAGGTGGACGTGGAGCTGGTCAAAACATCATTCCTTCTTCAACTGGTGCTGCTAAAGCTGTAGGTAAAGTAATTCCTGCCTTGAACGGTAAATTAACAGGTATGGCTTTCCGTGTTCCTACACCTGATGTATCAGTGGTTGACCTTACTGTAAACCTTGCAAAAGGTGCTTCTTATGCTGAGATTTGTGCAGCTATGAAAGAAGCTTCTGAAGGTGAATTGAAAGGTGTTTTAGGATACACAGAAGATGCTGTTGTTTCTAACGATTTTATCGGTGAAACTCGAACTTCTGTATTCGATGCTAAAGCTGGTATTGCTTTAACTGACACTTTCGTAAAAGTTGTATCTTGGTATGACAACGAGATGGGTTACTCAGCTAAA
Organism: Marinilabiliaceae bacterium; assembly: GCA_016342595.1. GTDB lineage: Bacteria > Bacteroidota > Bacteroidia > Bacteroidales > Marinilabiliaceae > JAEINY01. The sequence continues at coordinate 4,792 of JAEINY010000125.1, read as the reverse complement.
GTATGTGAATTGATTGAGTACATGGAATCAGTAAAATAATTGATCCACTATCATATTTAAAGCGCCTCTGAAAAGAGGCGCTTTTTATATTTCCTTTTTATTCCTCTATAAGGGTATTAATTACTAAGCGACTCCCCCAATACCAATGTCCTTCCTTATCTCTGGCTGTAAACGTAATTAAAGTCCGACGCCTATTTTCAGGTGCCCGAAATGCGACCAATATACCTTCTTGGTGCTTTGTAAATACTTCAGACCGACTTTGACCGGCAATAAAACAATTTAACGGTTCCTGATCTGGATTTTCAAGCTTCAATTTAAATGACACCTGCTCTCCCCCATTCACAATGAGCGGTAATTGTTCAGACTGTTGCCACTTTAAGGGACTCATATTCACTTTTGACTTGAATTGCTTCAGCTCAACAAAGTCGCCCGCCATTGGAAATCGGGGAATAGCCAATGGATCTGATTGCTCATTCCAAACGCCTGAATTTTGAGCAAAAGCCATTTTATAACCATGCTTCTCCAACACATTTCTCATTCCATGATCAAACTCCCCATAAGGATATGAGTAAATCTTGGGGATAAATCCCAGATGCTTTTCAAACAGGGATTCTGCAATTAATAAATCTTCTTCAAATCGTTGAGACCTTTCTGCATCAGATAAGTTCAAAAAATAGGTATGCGCATGCGAGTGATGCCCAATTTCAATCCCTTGATTTGATATTTCCCTGATCTGCTCCCAAGTCAGATAATCATTCCAACCAACACTCTCCGTATTAATAAACAAGGTGGCCCTTACCTTATTCTTTTTTAAAATCGCCCATCCATTTGAGTAGAAAGAACGATAACCATCATCAATGGTAATAACCACTAGTTTTCGATTGGGAAAACTGTTACAGTTGGCATACACTTGAGAAGCTGTTGAAAAAACAAATCCCTGATTACTCAAATAGTTAATGTGTGCTTCAAAATCTTGAACTGATGTATTGGTGGAAGGATAACGACTATCTCCAAAACGATGATACACAACACTTACTGCAGAAAACTGATCCGGTAGGTTTGATTCTTGTGGTGAATCTGCTGAATGAGCAAAAATATAGCCGCATATGCACATCCCTGCAACAGAAATAACAATCCCATTATAGACTTTTCCAAATCGGATCATCTTCATTTATTTTAGCCAGTTGATAATTATCAAATTTAGTGAGTTCATTTTGTTTGATCACTTTTCGCAATATCTCCACATACTCCTCTCGTATTTCAGAGTAGTTGAGCAGGTGCTTAATTAAAACAAACGGATCCTGCGTTTCACGACGTGCCTTTCTGAAATCCTTATAGGCATGCGAACGGGAAACGGTATAAAAATAATCATAAACCGAATCGTGTAAATTATCATATTTACGCAAATAAATAGATTTGCCTTCACGTCCTTCAAAAGCCTTAATACGTTTCTCTGAAGAATTATAAGACCACATACCATACACATTCTTAGCCTCTCTAAAAAAACGGGATGTTCCCCACCCTGTTTCGATGGCTGCCTGAGCCAAAACGATACTCACCGGATGCGGGTGAATATTCTCCAGTAATTGATCCATCGACCTGCACTTATAGCACTTTAAAACCAATTTCAACTCAGTGCTATCTTCTCGCGAACCTATCCCTTGCTCTATCTTAAGAAAAATCTGCTCTAGTCGTGATCGTTCCTGTTTCATCTTCTCCTGCGCCATTAAAATGGAAGGTAACATTAAGTGAATAAAACGCTGTTTGCGTTCACTTCCCTTAACTTGACTGAAATCTGGATTTCCTTGATAAACAACAGGCACCACAATACTATCAGCTTGCATTAAAACACTGTCAGGATGCACAATCCACCTGATCGTTACCGGGTAGCCTTTCACTGGTGCGGTACGATGCATTAAGGTCAATAAAACAAACACCACCAAAGTCACAAAAAAACCGATGGTAACCACTCGATAAAGTAACGATTTCACTGATTTATTGCTCATAGCTCCTCCTCTTTAACAATCAACTACACCTTATTCGGTTGATTAAATATACTTTAAAAAGGCATAAAAGGTATCATTTCTTTTGATGAAATATTTCTGCAACAAGACTTTTCCAGCAAACTATTGCACCTATTTATACAATACATAACGCACTGACACCCCACCACAAAGGGCTGTTAAAGACTTTTGTGTCGCAAAAAACAACTTTTCAGCTCATCCCCAAATACCCTGAATGTTAATGAGCAGGAATTCTCCACAGCTATTGATTCATTAATAGCTTATTTTCTTGATACTCGTAAATAAGTGTTCTACTGCTGTTTTAGTAATATCTTCTTTTAGCATGGAGGCCCTCATATCCATTATTATGGAAATAATGGATCTGTCGGCTTTTTTAATAGCTTCTTTTGCTATTGCTTTTGATATTCAATATCATTGATAAACATTGCCTTTTCTCTGTGCCATCCCAATTTGTCTTTGCCTTTTAATCTCTCTTGTTTGTTTTCACCTTCATTCAGGGGATAGAGAGAATGTATTTCCTTCCACACACTTTTAAGCACCCCGTCTTTAAAGGTAAATATGAATTTCCAGTTGTATTTGTTGCAGATGTTAAAAACCGTATTGTTGGGATATAAAGAATCTGCCTCTATAATAATGGGTAACCGGGGGTACATCTTTTTTATTTTTGTTGCTAAACGGCTGAATCATTAAAGCTCACAATCCTGCTTTTCACTATTGTCATCAGAGTTGTGTAACCATTCTGTGGCCAACGAAATACTAAACCCATTTGAGCATATTATTTTAGCTTCGAGAACATAGGCCTACCATGATTTTTCGCCATTCTTACTGGACTTATGTGGACAGCCAGCAAAGGGCTCATGATTAAAACTAAAAACACCAGTACCATCAACGGCTACAATATATCGACCATTATAACGAAACTTATCAAGTACCCGTTTTTGAATCTGTTGCTGAATCAGTATCCGGTTTATCTTCTCAAGTTCCGATGGACATAATCCTTTGAGAAAAACATGAACTGTATCCATTAATAGTTATTACAAACTATTTACCTTCAAATAATTCTAATCTTTATCTGCATTTCTACCTTTTCTTCTCCCTCTAAATAGTGGTTGAAACAAAAATGCAATTCCTCCTGATAAAGTCACTGATTTTAATTACTTAGATATATAAAACAAAGCGAGCAATGAGCTTGCAAAACTGCCCACCTTATAAACATAAAATATTAATCTATTATGAGACTGATAATATGGTTTACCGGATTGTTATACCCATCTGCTACCAAAATACTACATTTTTCCACACACCCTGTTGATAGGCATGTACCTAAACACGAAAATTAATTGTTTAGCCATTTCACACTAGACTGACTGTCTGTCTAGTGAAAGGTTCCTGAGTAAAATCAAAATTACTGTTGCTTTGACCAAAAGATCACCATTGAATCATTGGCGGAAGAATTTGGAGTGAGTGCCTCCAAGCTAAAACGTGATTTCAAACAATTGTTTGATACAACTATCTATCAGCTTTATGCATTGGCTAAGATGGATGAGGCTTTCCGTCGATTGAAATCAGGTCAATTCTCAGTGACTGAGGTGGGGTATGATTTAGGCTATCAGAACCTTTCCAAATTTGCCGAGATGTTTCGAAAAGTGAAGGGGATCTCGCCTAAGGAGGTGATTAAGTTAGCGGAGATATAGGCAGCTTTGACCCTACAACGTCATAGTCTATGTCCTTACTAGGACACAAGGCCGGTCCTTATAAGGACACAAGGTCTGGCCTTATAAGGACATAGGCTCTGTCCTTACTTGCCTACAGTGTTTGACACTTACCGTGTCATAGTGTCTGACCTTACCGTGTCATAAACTAAACACTGATGAATAGATAAAGAAGCCTTCGACTGAATTTCACCTCAGCCCCAAATCACCCATCTTACTTTTGTAATTCAAAATCACCTTGAAATATCTTTATTTTCTATTCAACACCTCCTCCAACGGAATGCCACTTGACCCCGATGGTGGTTTTATTTCAAGATAAGCCGCTAAAGTGGCCGCGATATCATAGGGTGTTACCGGACGGGTTATCCTGCCGGCAGGCATTCCATGACCGGCAAAAAATAATGGCACGTAGGTATCATAGGTCCAGGGCGAGCAATGGATGGCTGCAATATCTGTGGTTGTATCCATTTCGTAATAGAAATACCAGAATTGTTCGCCAATGACATGCACATGGCCGGACCGTTTAAGATGAAAGTTATTGAGGATCGTTTTATTAACAGGTGTAGGGGCAAAAGAACCTTTCATCAGGTCGGTGCGGGTGATGGCTCCTATAACACCCGGCATTCTGATGATTTCCTCTGCGACAATCGCCTCTACCTGTGCCAGACTATAGTTGGTTTTCCTGATTTCCTCCTCATTGAGATAAACATATGGATGCTCGTAAAGGCGGATCACCTCTCCCGGGATGCCAAATTTGGCTTCAATGGTATTTTTTAGAGTGTCTTTAACGATTGTTTCAGACGTCAGTCGACCTACGTCAAAACCTAACTCCTGCATGTATTCCGGTGCCTCACACATGCCGTGATCAGCAGACAGTACAATTAATGTGTTATCGAGGCCCACCTGTTCATCAACAAATTTGAATAAATCGGCCAGTAAGCGATCCACCCGCAAAATATTGTCCTCAGCCTCCAGGCTGGAGGGACCGTATAAATGACCAATGTAATCGGTGACAGAAAAACTGATGGCCATGTAATCGGTATGCTCACCTTGCCC
>JAEINY010000124.1 GCA_016342595.1 Marinilabiliaceae bacterium | reverse complement strand
ATTTATCCTGATCTTGTGAATGAAGCAATTGAGAATTTATCAAAAGAAAATTCTTATAAGTCGGTTTGTCACCGGCATTATAAAGATCATATCATGCCATCTGGTCAAGTGCTTGTGAAAATTGTGGATTTAGCTCGCGAAATTCTTTTTCCAGGATACTTTGGGGATAGTTCTATCCGGCCGGAAAGTATACATTATTATATTGGTGTCAATACTGAAAAGCTCTATGAGTTACTTTCTGAGCAAATATACGCCGGTTTATGTTTTGCATGTGAATCACCCGAGTTATTTAATTTTTTAGAGAGAAGAGACACTGCTCATGAATATGCTGCTCGTTTTATCTCCCGTTTACCTGATATAAGAAGCGTTTTGGCTACTGATGTGGAGGCTGCTTTTTTAGGTGATCCGGCTGCCCAAAGCAAAGGAGAGGTTATATTTTGTTATCCCGCTGTTCGGGCCATTACAAATTATCGAATTGCACATTGTTTATTAAAAATAGGTGTTCCTCTTATTCCGAGAATGATTGGAGAAATGGCGCATTCTGAGACAGGTATTGATATTCATCCAAGTGCCACTATTGGGAATTCCTTTACCATTGATCACGGAACTGGTGTTGTGATAGGAGCAACATCAATTATTGGCGCTAACGTGAAATTATATCAGGGTGTTACTTTGGGGGCTAAGAGTTTTCCTTTGGATGATAAAGGAAATCCGATAAAGGGAGTTCCCAGACATCCTATTATTGAAGATAATGTTATAATTTATGCCCAAGCTACTATTTTAGGCAGAATTGTGGTTGGAGCTAACTCTGTTATTGGTGGGAATGTATGGGTTACTAATGATGTGCCTGGAAATTCAAAGATTGTTCAATCAAAGCCACGTGATAGCTATTATGCAGAAGGTGGCGGCATTTAGATGATGGAACAAAATGGTTGATTGGTCAGATGAATAGATCAATTTACCAAAAATAAAGGCTCAAATAGTAAATTGGTCACTAATTAGTATAAACTTGTAATAGGTGATCTTAGTGTATTTTTTTTATATTTGTAAGGATTTAATGACCATTAAAAATGGTGTTTGATTTTAAAAGCTGGTACATAGATAAGAAACAAGGTGAAGTGGTTCTTGAGTACAATGGAAGTATTACTCCGGAACTGATCACTGAAGCTCTTGAATCCATTGAAACAAGCCTTAATCTGAAAAATGAGAAAAACAGAATTAGGAAAAAGGTTTATAATGTTTTTGTAGAGTGTCTTCAAAATCTGTATCATCATGTGGACCATCCTCCGGAAAATGCACCTGTGGAGCAGAGTAGTAATTTTGGAATAATAATATTAAGTAAGGATGGCTCGTTTTACAGAATATCAACGGGTAATTTTGTGAAAAAGGAAAAATTAAATTACATTAAAGACCGGATTGACCAGGTCAATTCATTGTCGGATGAAGAGGTGCGTATGTTGTATCGCGACATCTTAAATAATGACGAGTTTTCTGATAAAGGCGGCGGAGGATTAGGTATGCTGGATATTGTCAGAAAAACGGGAAATAAGTTGGAATATTATTTTTATCAATTTGATAATGAATACATCTTTTTTTCATTAGATGTATATATTAGTTAAACCGTATAATTGCCAATATGGAAACAATTATTCGTGAAGGAACACCGAAGACCCCTTATGTTAGATTAGATGGTGAAAATGGTTTGGTTGAAATTAAAGGGCGGTCAATTCCTGAGAATTCTGTAGAGTTTTACAAGCCACTCATTGATTGGCTTGAGAAATATGGGAATGACCCCTCGAATGAAACCAACGTTAACATTCAGCTGGAATATTTCAATACCAGCTCATCTAAATGTATTTTAGATATCTTTAAGCGTTTGGAGTTGATTCATAAGAAAGGGAATCCTGTTGAGATCAACTGGTATTATGAAGAGGATGATGAAGATATGTTTGAGGCTGGTGAGGATTATCAGTCCATCATTAGTATCCCTTTTAAGATGATTGAGATGGAAGAATAGTATATCTTAAATTGAAAAATAAAGACTGGCTGGTGGTTTTGATTATGGCCAGTCTTTATTTTTTTATGATAATAGGTATTTATCTATTAAAGCAACAATTTCCTCTACATTGATAGGTTTTGATATGTAGTCATCGCAACCAGCTTCTAATGAAAGATCTTTGTCGCCAGCCATTGCTAAAGCTGTTTGGGCGATAATTGGTAAGTTGGGCCTGAATTTTTTAATGTGTCTGGTGGCTTCGAAACCATCCATTAAGGGCATTTTCATATCCATTAAAATCAAATCAATATCGTTTCTTGTTTTGCAAATTTCAATGGCTTCGTGGCCGTTGAAGGCGTGTACAAGGTTGATGTTTCGATCTTCAAGTACTTCTTCGATGAACATAAAGTTAATCTCTTCATCTTCAACTACTAAAATTGTTTTGGCCTCTGCATAGTGTTTTTCCTGCTGATACATAGTAGATATCTAAAATAATTAACACTGTTCTAAATATAGTAATTTAAGAATTGAAATTCAATTTATTATCTCAGTTATTAACACTCAGCCATCTTATTTATCAGTTTGGGAGGGAGGCAGTCCGGTGATTCTTAAACAAGGATAGTTTTTTTTGTTTCGAACTGTTCGATTACGTACAGGTAGTTGTTCCGCTTGCGTACAGTTGTGTTTTGCATACATCCCTGATTGATAAAATGTAAGTTGCAGTAAGTTAGAAGGTAGTGATTTTTGGTATGGATGTTGTTAAAGAAGTTTCTGATTTGCAACGGTGAGTCCCGGTAAGCTAATAAGCGCATAAAACAACCGGATAAAGGTTAATAATAATCCTAAAGTTTATTTATTGCCTCGGATTTGAAGAATTACTCACACAATAAGGAAATGGCGATTTCTTGTACTGTACATTAATTTAGGAATTTGATTTAGAACATCATTGATAAATCGATCCTTTCTTCATTTTAATCCAGGCGATCGCCTGAGGAAAATTCAAATGCACGGTTTCTAGTGTTTTGGCGATATAAGGTGCAATTTCTCTTCAGGCAAGGAGGCTGTAATTCAACCCAAGAGTGCAGCCTCTTTTTTACGTAAAGTGCAAATAGCTAAATAGTCAGTTTTTTCAAAACAAAAAGCCCCTCATTTAAAGGGGCTTTTTGCGTTAATAGAATTGTTTTTTATATGAAAAGGTTGACATTGGCCTTCTCTGCTTCTTCAAGATAGTTAGCAACGCCTCCTATTTCTATTCCATTGATCAGTTCTTCCTGGCGTACCCCCATCACATCCATGCTCATTTGGCACGCAATCATATTAATACCGGTAGCTTGAGCATTTTGTATCATAATTTCAAGCGAGTCTACCTTTTTATCTTTCATGCGTTTCTTCATCATCTTGGCACCCATGCCACCCATGTTCATATTGGACAGACGCAGGTCTCCGCTGTGTTTTGGCATCATCATTCCAAACATACGGTCCATCACACCTTTATTTACCTTTGGTTTGTTTTGTTTTTTAATCACATTCAATCCCCAAAAAGTGAAGAACATGGTTACTTTTTTACCCATGGCAGCAGCTCCGTTGGCAATAACAAATGAAGCTAATGCACGATCCATATCATCGCTGAATACAATTAATGTTTTATTATCACCGCGATCATTATTGCTAAATCCTTCCTTAAGAACATCATTTTTTTGGATAATGGCGGTAATTGCACCATTTTCTTTTTCACGTGCCACTAATTGATTGCCGGTTACTTTGCACCAGGAAGCTACATCAGAATAGAATCCGGGATCACTGGCTTTTATTTGTAGTTGATCGCCCGTTTGTAGTTTATCTATTTCTGTTTTTAACTTCATAATTGGACCAGGGCATTGTAAACCGCAAGCATCAACCTGGATTTGATTTTCTAGATTTATGGTATGGGACATGGTAGATTCTTCTTGTTCAGGCATGGTATCTGTGGTAGTTTCAGCGATAATTCTGTTTTCTTGTTGTGCCAGGGCGCTTTGGCATACTTTTAATCCCCCTGATAGATTGTAAACTTCTTCAAACCCATTTTGGCGAAGGGTACGAGCGGCTACATATCCTCTTAAACCAACCCCGCAATACAGTAGTATTTTCTTGTTTTTAGGAAGTTCGTTTAAATGATTTCGAATATCATCCACCGGAATGTTTAGTGCACCATCCACTGCTCCTAATGAGAATTCATCCTGGGTTCTAACATCTACAACTACTGTATCATTAATATTTCTATTGAAGAATTCATACGGCGATAGAGGTTTGAAAAATCCGCGAATGATATTCTCAGCATTAAAACCAACTTGGTTAACCAGATCTTTTGCTGAGCTAAAGGGTGGAGCATAAGCATGTTCAATTTCCTGAAGGTCATAAATGGTCCCGCTATTTTTTATAATGATAGCAAGCATGTCGAGTCGTTTATCAACGCCTTTGTAGCCAATGATTTGTCCGCCATATAATTTTCCGGTATCCGGGCAAAATGATATTTTTAGAGTCATTTGCATGGCACCGGGATAATAACCGGCATGGGAACCACCATTTACAATTGTGGATTGATACTTGATACCCGCGCTTTCAAGGCTTTTGTCAGCCAGTCCTGTTATTCCTGCTGTTAAGTCAAATATTTTTGCAATCGCTGTGCCAATTGAGCCATTGTATGTTTTTGTGTGACCATAAACCAGGTTGTCAGCTAAGATACGACCTTGTTTATTGGCTGGTCCGGCTAAAAAGGCAAGAGAAGGCTTTTGAGTTATTGGGTGTGGAAACTCAATGCTATCACCAACGGCATAAACATTTTCTTGTGATGTTTGTAAATATTTATCGACCCAAATACCACCTGTTTCTCCAATTTTCAGATCTGCATTTTTAGCCAGTTTGGTATCTGGTCTTACACCGATGGATAATATTACAAAATCGGTAGATATAGTATCTCCACTCGCTAATTGCACATTGATACTACCATTGGGATTGCTATTAAAAGCTTTCACACCATCTTTTAGGAATAAACCAACATTGTTTTCTTTGAAGTGTTGGTGTAATAATGAAGCCATTTCGGGATCAATCATATTCATGACCTGTGGTGCGGCCTCAATGACCGTAACATTTATGCCCTGATGATGTAAGTTTTCAGCCATTTCAAGTCCTATGAAACCGGCTCCTACAACAACGGCAGAGCTTGGTTTTTTGCCATCAATAAAACTTTTAATCTGATCTGTATCTTCGACATTACGCAAGGTGAATATATGCGGATGGTCAATGCCCTGAATGGGTGGTTTAACGGGTGATGCACCTGGCGATAGAACTAATTTGTCATAGCCTAAAAGATAGCTTTCCCCTGTTTTGTGGTTTTTGACTTCAATACTTTTTGAGTCTGTATTTATGGATATGGCTTCAGAAAAAATTCGCACATCAATGTTGAAACGAATCCCGAAACTTTCGGGGGTCTGCACTAATAAATTATCACGATCTGTTATGATTCCGCCAATGTAATAGGGTAAGCCACAATTCGCATATGAAATATGTGGCCCCTTTTCGAGCATGATGATATTTGCATGTTCATCAACGCGTCTTAGTCTGGCAGCTGTAGTAGCGCCACCGGCTACACCGCCAACAATTACGAATGTTTTTTCCATTTTAGATAAATCCAAGTTTGTTTTGAGGAGCAAAAGTAGAAAAAAATAACATATTCAGAACCTTAAATATATTAAAAAATGAATGAATAGATATATTGACCTGTTGATATGAATACTGAAACATTTTGTTCGAAATGACCAAAAGAGGCTAATGTGTTTAATTGTTAATTTGAGAGGCGTATTAATTGTGAATACTGAAATATTTGGTACTTTTGTGGTATAAAATTCATAGTTATATGCAGGATTTCTTGCACGCCAATCATGATGATGTACTGGAAGCAGTTGAACGATTTGAGAGAATGATCAGTACAGAAAAAGAAGTTTATTTCGATGTTCATCAGATTGAAAGCATATTCGAATTCTATATTGAGAAATACCTATTTGAGCAAGCTGACCAGATTCTGCAAATAGGTTTACGTCAACACCCACAGGCTTCTTCGCTTCGCGTGAAGCAAGCTGGGATGTTGGCTGATCAAGGACAGTTGGATGCAGCATTATCTCTTCTAAAACAAGTGGCCCCCATTGAAAGTACGAATACTGAAGTGTTTATTACTTTAGGCTGGATATCGTTACAGCAAAATGAGGTGAGTCAAGCGGTGGAATACTTTCATAAGGCTGTGGAGATGGCTTTTGAAGATGAACAGGAAGTGCTTTTGGAGATTGGTTATAATTTAAATCAGATGGATGTCTTCGATGAGTCGGTGCCGTTTCTGGAGCGTTTGATTCTCAAAAATCCCAATCACGAGAGTGCCTTGTTTGAATTGGCTTTTGCATTGGATAGGATAGGGCATCGGAAGCGAAGCATTGCCACATATCAACACTTAGTAGATGTTAATCCGTTTTCAGAAAATGGCTGGTATAATTTGGGTATTTTGTACAATAAGGAGGAGCGATTTGTAGAAGCGCTTCAAGCCTACGAGTTTACCATTGCCTTGAATCCAAATCATGGGGAAGCTTTTTTTAATAAAGGGAATAGCCTGGCTCACGCCGGAGAGTTTGCCGAAGCCCTGGATGCCTACCTGGAAAATGTTTCCCTCAGCAGAGATGTGTTAACGAGTTATCAATACATTGCCGATTGTTGGGAACAATTGGGTAATTATGATATGGCCATTCGTTTTTACCGTTTGGTAACTAAGGAAGATCCTGAAAATGGTGATGCCTGGTACGGAATGGGAACAGCATTAATGGAGAAAGAGGATTTTACAGGAGGCCTGCAAGTTATTGATCAAGCTATCTCAATCAATCCTATCCATGCGGATTATTGGTTTGCGCATGCACGAGGTTTGTTTGAGTTGGAAAAAGTTGAGGATGCTTGTCGAAGTTTGGAAAATGGATTGAATATTGATCCGGAGGAAGTGTCCGGTTGGATTGAATTGCTTAAGCTTAAGATTGTTTTAGAGCCGACATTTGATCTGGCTGAATTTCTCAAGGAAATACATGAAAAATATGATGATGTTGCGGCCATCCATTATCTATCAGCAGTAATTCATTTTAAGTATTTTGATGACAATGAGAAAGCCATTCAGGAGTTTAAGTTGGCTTATGATATAAACACGGATGGATTGAATACCATTTCGGAAGATTTTCCCGAATTGATAGCTTTACCTGAAGTGAAAAATATACTTAATCCGGAGTAGTTAATATAGACTATTCATCAATCGAATTAGCGTTAACCATAACTGTATATTATATCTGATGCAAAAGAATAACCGTCTTTTTTATTTGAGTACGGCACTCAAAGGTGCTGCCATGGGTGCTGCCAATGTCATTCCAGGTGTTTCGGGAGGTACCATCGCTTTGATCACTGGTATTTTTGAACGATTAATCAATGCCATTAAATCGTTTGATGTAATGGCTGTTAAGTTACTTTTTAGCGGGAAGCTGAAGGACTTTGCCAAGCATGTGGATCTCTACTTTTTAATCTCATTGTTTTTTGGTGTGGGAGTTGCAGTGGTGTCATTAGCCAAATTGTTTAAGTTTTTGTTTGAATTTTATCCTATTTACATTTGGGCTTTTTTCTTTGGTTTAGTTTTAGCGTCCATCTATTTTGTAGGTAAAACTGTTAAAGAGTGGCCGGTATCGGCCGTTATCAGTTTGCTTGCTGGGACTGCCATTGCTATTTCCATCTCAGTACTAACGCCTGCTTCTGAAGATAGCTCGTTTTATTATTTGCTTTTATGTGGTGTGGTTGCCATTTGTAGCATGATATTGCCTGGTTTATCAGGCTCTTTCGTTTTGATCCTTTTGGGTAATTATCAGTTGGTGATGATTAATGCAGTTAGCGAATTTAAGTTGTCGATTCTGTTTCCGGTAGTGTTAGGTGCTGGTGGTGGATTGGTTGTCTTCTCTCATTTTTTAGCCTGGTTACTTAAGAAATACCATAATCAAACCATTGCCTTGTTAACCGGTTTTATTGCCGGGTCATTAGGAATTCTGTGGCCCTGGAAGGAAAACATTACCCAAACATTTGGAGAGAAGGTGAAAACAGTAGGATATGAATGGCTGATGCCTGAAATAAACAGTGAGTTTTATTTAGCTGTATTATTTGTTGTTTTAGGAATTGGTAGTATTGTGGCAACAGAAATGTTGGCCGGTAAAAAACAAGAAGCTTAATTAGTGGCGTTATGAAAACATTTGGATTATTAGGATACCCGCTGTCACAGTCGTTTTCTCAAAAGTATTTTACGGGCAAATTTGAGCGCGAGAAAATTGACGCTCGTTTTCTAAATTTTGAATTACCCAGCATTGGTGAGTTCCCGGCGATGTTGCAGCAACATGCTTACATTGCAGGATTAAGTGTGACGATTCCATATAAAGAACAAGTATTTGATTTTTTGGATGAAATAGATCCTCAGGCGAAAGAAATTGGAGCTGTCAATTGTGTAAGGATCTCCTGGTTAGATAAGAAGCCTCATTTAAAAGGATATAATACCGATTTAATTGGTTTTACAGAATCTCTCAAGCCTTTATTAGGAAATCATCATACCAAAGCATTGGTTCTTGGAACCGGTGGGGCAGCTAAAGCAGTGGCTCATGCTTTAAAGCTATTGGGAATAGCGTTTCGATATGTATCACGTCATCCGCAAGAGACTAATCATGTGGGCTATGATGATATTGATGAAGCGATCATGGAAGAGTATAAGTTGATTGTGAATTGCACGCCACTGGGAATGTTTCCAAAAGTAGATAATTGTCCGGATATACCTTATCAATTTGCATCATCAGATCATTTGTTTTATGATTTGACCTACAATCCTGAAAATACACTTTTTATGCAGAACGGGGCAAAGTACGGTGCTGTCACTAAAAATGGTTTGGAGATGCTCCATCTGCAAGCAGAAGCTGCCTGGAAGCATTGGAATGAATAAGAGCAGGTGAAGTTTTAACTGCCTGGCTTATTTTTATAACTTTTAATCCCGTCTATAAAGGCGGGATTTTTGTTAGCTGCGATTGGAATAATTCCTGCGGGTATTCAATATCTGCCAGAAAAAGAGCCTGAGGTGGGGCTGAAGCACCTGCTGCACCACGATCCTTCGCTTCTATTATTTGTCTGAATTCATCAATGGATAATTTGCCCCGGCCGATATCCATTAAGGTACCAACAATGGCGCGCACCATATTTCTTAGAAAGCGATCTGCTTTAATAACGAATACCATTTTGTCTGCTTGCTTAATCCACTCGGCCTGCATGATTTTACAGAAATTGGTTTTCGTATCCGTATGTAGTTTACTGAAACTGGTGAAATCATCGTATTCAAACAGTATCTGAGCAGCCCTGTTCATCATCTCAAAATCCAGTTCATGGTAGGGACGGTGTGTTAAGTCATTGCTGAAGGGCCCTTTTTGTGTTTTGATGTAGTAGAAATATTTCCTGGATGAAGCACTGAATCGGCTGTGCGCTTCTGTATTGACTTCTTTTATGGTATACACTACAATATCATCGTGTAGAATACGATTTATTTTATACAAGACCCGGTCCATATCCTCAATAGGAGTTTCACTATCAAAATGAGCGACAAAGTAGGAGGCATGTACGCCGGTATCGGTACGACCGGCACCAACTACATGAACTTGTTGCCTCAGTGCTTTTAATAATGCGTCATCCATCACCTCTTGTACTGAAATGGCATTAGGTTGTACCTGCCATCCGTGATATTTATTACCATTGTAGGCCATCTCAATAAAATACCTGTGCATAATTATCTGATTCTTGTTTCGAATTGCAAAGAAACAAAATTAATTATTAAAAGAGCTTCTATTTTCATATGTGAGCATTTGCTTCATAGGCGTCAGACTATTTAAAAAACTATTGATTAAAAACTTGACACCCAATAGGGGATTTAGTAAATTGATAACACATCCGAAAAAAGAGGGAAAGATGATTCATCATCAGTTTTTTATATAAAACGATTCGAGTACCATCACTGGCACCCACTCTGGTGTGTCGTGACTAACCTCAAAAAAACAACACATCATGAAATCTACCGCAATTAATACTAAGGACTCTCAACGTATCGCCGAAATTGAAAGTGTACTCAACAAACTGTTGCGGTCTCAGGAGAAAGGCGATATCAATGATTTTGCTGATTGTTTTGCACAGGATGAAAATTTTGTGACAATAGGTACGGATATAGATGAGATTTGGTACGATTGGCCCACTTTTTTTAGTTGGATGAAATCGGCCATAACAAAATGGCAAGGGTATTCTATAACTGAGAAGAATACACGAATAACCATGAGTAACAATGGCCAGGTGGCCTGGTATTCACAATTAATGGATACCTGTTTCGAAACGAAAGGTGAACCAGTACGGTTGGAAGGCTTTCGCCATACAGGTGTTGTGGAGTACAGAAATGGAAAGTGGCTTATTGTTCAGAGCCATATATCGATACCTTATATTGAACCTGACGAAGAAGAGGAAGCCTCGAATGATCTTTTAATTTAAAATTGTTTTTTATATGAAAAAGCAGATTGGAATTTGGTTAAATACCGACAAAGCGGTATTGGTAAGTTTAGCCGATGGCAATGAATCAATTCATACCATCGAATCCCAAATTGAATCGCGCGAACGTTTTCCGGGAGAAGGAAAAAATTATTCACGTCTGGGGTCTATGTTGGTTAATCCTTCAAAGAAATTAACCGAGAAACGCAAGCACCAGTTGCATCACTATTTTGACGAAATTCTGCATGACATTGAAGATGCTTCTTCTATCTATTTGTTTGGCCCGTCCAAAACAAAGAAATTATTTGAAAAAGAGATGAAGAACCATCGTGGATTTGGACAAAAAGTAATAGAGGTTGAGAATGCAGATAAAATGACAAAAAATCAATTGATTGCAAAGGTGAAGGACCATTTTAAAGGAAGAGAAGTGTAAAATGCTGCTCTGTCTGTTGGATGCATCCGGATGCTGCTCAGGCAGCTCCGGATTTTTTAATCATTGATAATACAGTATACAATGCGAATGCTAATAATTCTTCTAATGATCATGGTAATGCCTCAAAACTATAAAGAAGAACGACAACACATGGTTTCGTCTCAGATTGAGCGGAGGGGTGTGAATGATCCGGGAGTGGTGAAGGCCATGAAATCAGTACCCCGCCATTTGTTTGTACCTTATGAATTCAGGCATCTGGCTTACCAGGATTCACCATTACCCATTGGTCATAATCAAACAATCTCTCAACCCTATATTGTGGCTTACATGACTGAACATCTGCATCTCAATAAATCGGATAAGGTATTGGAAATTGGGACTGGCAGTGGATATCAGGCAGCGGTATTATCGCTCTTGGTTGATTCCGTATTCACCATTGAAATCATACCTGAACTGACTGATATGGCCCGATTGGCCTTAGCGGAATGTGGCTATCATAATGTTTATTGCAAAAGTGGTGATGGATATCATGGCTGGATGGAGCATGCCCCTTATGATGCAATCATAGTGACGGCCGCTCCCCCCAAAGTGCCACAACCTCTTATTGAACAACTAGCCATTGGAGGACGCTTGATTATTCCTGTTGGACCTCAATTGGGCACACAATATTTGAAGTTGTTCATCAAAAAGGAAAACAGATTGGTACAGAAATCGTTGTTACCCGTACGGTTTGTGCCTTTCACGCGGGAAATTGAATAATTATTTGTGTTTAGCCAATACTTTTTTCAGTTGCTTTCCAATATTGAATAAACGATTCAGGCCTTTTAGATAGAGGGTAATAAATAAAATGGTGTTTATGAGCCATATAATCATCAGGTTAGCCCAATAGGTTTCTATTTCCCAGGAACCAATATTTTTCGTTGGCGCAAAAAAGTGAGCTTTTAAAAAGGGGTGATGTGAATCTTGAAAAATGGGATCCATCTTTTGCCATAAAGCGCCTTTGTATTCAATGATTTTGTTGGAGAAAAAATTGTTTGAATTGCGCATGAATCGTTCCAGATCGGTATTGTAATATTCATTTTTCAAGTCAATCAGCAGCTGTCGTTTTTGTGGTGTCGATGACCACTCACTGCGCTTTTGATCTTGTAGTTCATCGGCTCTGTTATAAATGACTTTGTAAAAGTCTTTGATTTGAGTCAGGTAGTTGGTTGCATATGAATAAGTAGAGTCGCTGAATGACGCTAGTTCGATTTCCCGAAAGGCTACAGAACGTTTGGGATAAAGCCCGTGATGTTTGCTGAGTTCATGGTTGAGTAATGTTAGAGAATGCGAAGCATCCTCACGTGTAATCGTTGTATCGGCAATTCCCTTTTGGAACCGGTTCACCTTGTCCAGATGATTTTTTAGTGCAGGCAGCCAATACTCTTTCCGATAGCTGGCCTGACTCTTGAGTTTATCAAAGGTGTAAAAGTTTGTTTCGTAGGCATTGTATTTGTATTGATTCACAGCGAGTGCTTCAAAGGCCCAGCGTGCGGTAATAATCTCACCGTACCAGGGAATTTTCTCCGGTGTTGATAGGTGTGGATTGAGTCGGTCGAAACTGATGAATACACCACTTAATATCAACTGTGGAATTACAAGGAAAGGAATGATGATGTAGATGTTAACTGTTTTACGGAATGTATCAGAGATGTTTAGACCCAGGATATTAGCAAATACCGAGGAGCTAAATAAAATAAGCCAGTAATGAAAAAACATTCCCTTTAGCTCAATGATACTATTGCCGATCACCACAAAAGTAAAGGCCTGAATAGCTGATATGCCAATCAGGATGAATAATTTAGAAAACAAGTAACTCAGACGGCTAAGATTCAGAAACGACTCTCGTTTTAAAATTTTCCGATCATTAATGATTTCTTCGGCACTGACGGTTAATCCAACAAAAATGGCAATGATGATGGAGATGATAATATAAACCGTAATGTTAGGATTATTGGCAAAAGTATACCCCGTTTTATTGGCACTGTCAACATTGTAGTATTTGATGATGGAGGCCAGTAACAAAGCTAATACGGGAGTTTCCAGCAGATTGATTAACAGGTATTGTGTATTGGATAATTTGGATAAGACATCCCGTTTTAAAAAGATGGCAAACTGCTTGATTCGATTGGGTATCTTGAAGCTGATTTTAGGTAACAGACCAGCTTTTTTATCCGTAGTGGATTCTTTTAACTCCGATCCCTCATGATACATGTCGTACCATTCTTTGGGATCAATACGGCGTGTTTGGGTGAAATTACCATATTCATCTAAAACCTGGGCATCCACAATATTTAGCACTTGTTCCGCACTCACATTACCACATGTGGGGCATTCGCTTTCATCCCGGTTCACATGATTGATGCAGGCCTTAAAATAGTTAACACTTTCTACCGGATCACCATTGTAGATCAGGTATCCGCCGGTATCTAACACCAACAATTGGTTAAACATTTTAAAAATATCAGAAGAAGGTTGGTGAATGACCACAAATACCAGCTTCCCGCGGACGGATAATTCTTTCAGTAAATCCATGATATTCTCCGAATCTCTTGATGAGAGGCCCGAAGTTGGTTCATCCAGAAAGAGAATGGCCGGTTCGCGGATAAGCTCCAAAGCAATATTTAATCGTTTTCGTTGGCCGCCACTAATTTTTTTATTGAGCGGACTCCCCACTTTCATGTACCGGATGTCATATAATCCTAGAGAACTAAGTAGTTTCAGTACTTTGCGCTGGATTTGAAATTCCGGCAGGTTGTCGAAACAGAGTTTTGCGTTATAGTAGAGATTTTGAAAGACCGTGAGGTCTTCAATCAGTAAATCATCTTGAGCTACAAAACCAATGAGTCCTTTCGTTTTATCCGGATCGTTATGCAGATCAATATTATTAATTAATACGTGCCCTTTAGTGGGGGGGTAGATACCACTTAAGACGTTCACCAAAGTGCTTTTCCCGGCTCCGCTGGCACCCATAATGCCAACTAATTTTCCGGAACCGGAAGTGAAATTGGTCTCGCGCAGACCAATGGCCTTTTTATTGAAATAGTACTCCACGCCTTCTACCTCGAAGGTAATAGGCGCTGCTATTTTATCACTTGTAAATTGTCCGAGTATATCACTGTAATAAATTGAATCAATTCGTTTATTGCTCAGTGAAGTCCCGGGGCGTAGTATTTGAACCCGATCAGCAGTGATGAGCTGGCCATTGAGGGCAAGATCTAAATGACCTTCAAAGCGAAATAGAAACAAATTAGCCGATTCCACATGGAGGATGCGTAGTTGACCGTTTAAGTTATCCCAATATAAGTGCTTGAAACCATCTGTTTTGTAATTAACATCGTTGTTGATGATCAGAACTTTTGGTGACGATGGCGGAAGGTCAAGTGAAGTGGTGATAAACTCCACGATTATTTCGTATTCTTCTTGCCGGATATTGAAGGTTTGCGCAACCGTTTCAATAAACTCACGCTCAAATTCACTCATGCCCAAATCGATATTCAGGAATTCAATGAGCTGTATGAGCACAATGATTTTTTGGTAGTAAGTAAGTGCCTCGTTAATTTCCGTGGCAATTTTTAAAACCTTTACAGCACTGGCAGCGTGTCGTTTGTTAAATTTTCCTTTCTCGGATAGTTTTTGCTCGTGGGCTTCATGCAGTTTATCGAACAAAGACAAATATTCCTCAACTAAGCGGCTGTTGAGCTGTTGGTTGAGGAATGACTTAACGATGTAACGCCTTGATTGAGTTTCTGTTCTGGGGAATGCAACAAGAGCAAATAGCTGAATAAGTGCCTTAAGAATTTCTTCACTCATGTTACATTCGTTTCATTAACAGCTTCTCAAGCTGTTCTGAATTTACTTTTTCTGAGGGGCTACAATTCTGTTTTCGGTACAATGGAAATTACTCTTCCAGACTTTTAAATCCCACCATCATTAAAGCAATACCTGACGTTGTTTTTTCAGGATTTAATTTAGCTTCGATAATACACTCTACAGAACCTTCAATTTTGAA
Organism: Marinilabiliaceae bacterium; assembly: GCA_016342595.1. Taxonomy (GTDB): domain Bacteria; phylum Bacteroidota; class Bacteroidia; order Bacteroidales; family Marinilabiliaceae; genus JAEINY01. Next base: position 2,937 of record JAEINY010000124.1, on the reverse strand, counting down.
ATCCCAATAGTTAGACAAATCGTGATGTTCGTTCGAGAACAATAGGTTACGGTCTTTGTCGTAAATGGAGAATAAAATGTTATCAGCCTGATGGCTACACGCAACCACCCGATACATGCTACCGGAAAAGAAGGTGGTATGGAATTCCGCCACTTCATCACCGGTTAAAAATGCTTTATAGGGCTGTCCGCTGGCTATATAAGGTGATTTCAAATAATCAATACAGTTATTGAATAAGTTATCCTCTTGTGAATTTAATTGAGGTGTAATCAATAATAATGTAAAAAGTGCAATGAATGTTGTCAGGGTTTTTTTCATTACCATAATGTTTTTATAAGGATTCTTATCTAGCTTCTTTAAAGACCGTACTAAACGAAATTTTCAGAAAGATATTTAAAAGTTATCAAAAATGTAATTTCTGAACAAAAAAAATGCGCTAAAGTCAAAGATTATTATGAGAAAACGTGTTTATCCACATGTGCCACAGGCTTATTTCTTAATTCATTAACGATTAAATGCAGGACAATTACTTTTTTCATTGTAATTAATGGATATTTTTCTCAACTATGCAGTGCAAATATAAAGAGAATATCACATGCAACGAGGATTTTTAACAATACTATTAAGTGTAATGCTTGCACTGGGGGCTTCGGCTCAGCTTTCGCTGGAAGAGTTGATTCCCGGCGGAAAGGGTTTTTATAATTATTATCCGTTTGGGATAAATGCCGGTTTCAGAGGGGAAACGAATGAATTGCTTATTCAACGTAACGATTCTGTCTTTAATCAGCCCATTGGTAAAACATCCCGGTTATTAGTTGATTTGAAAGGCCTCAATGAAATACTGGAAAGCCGTCAGCTTATTGCTTTAAAGCGATTACCCCGTTTGAAATGGAGGAGTAAAAATGAAATTCGTTTTCAAGCGCAATCAAATATCATAACAGTCGACATTGTGCAAAAGGTGGTGACGGCACTTGTTAAACTGCCTGAAGGAGCTGTTAATACGGATTATAGTAGTGAGAACGGGCAGGTCGCTTTTACAAAAGGGAATGATTTGTATATCGTATCCGGGGAGCAGGAAGCGGTTTTGGTGGGGCATGATAAAGCGGATCATATTGTTTTTGGTCAAACGGTACATCGCAATGAATTTGGCATTTCTAAAGGAACTTTTTGGTCGCCCAATGGCAAATACCTTGCTTTTTATCGCAAGGATGAATCGATGGTCAGTGATTATCCATTGGTGAATGTGGAAAAGCGGGTGGCCGAGCTTGAAAATATTAAATATCCAATGGCTGGGATGAGCAGCCATGAAGTAACCGTTGGTGTTTATGACCTTAGCGGAAAGAATATTATCTATTTGAAGACGGGTGAGCCGGCTGATCGGTTTTTTACAAATATAGCCTGGACGCCGGATGAACAGTATATTTTAATTGCCGAACTGAACCGGGAGCAGAACCACATGCATTTGAATAAGTATGATGCTAAGACTGGTGAGTTGGTGAAAACTTTATTCGAAGAGCAAGATGAACATTGGGTAGAGCCTCAGCATGCAGCTTTATTTATCCCCGGGAAATCAGATCAGTTTATTTGGCAAAGTGTCAGGGATGGATATAACCATCTCTATGTGTATGACCTGGAAGGTAATGTGAAAAAGCAATTAACTTCCGGCACGTGGGAGGTGACCAGTGTATTGGGTTTTGATAATAAAGCTAAAGTGGTGTTTATTGAATCGACCAAAGAAAGTGCCCTGGAGCGCCATGTCTACAAAGTAAATTTGGCCAATGGTAAAATGGTGAAGATCACCCATGAGCCTGGTGTTCACCGGGTGAAAGTGAGTGCCGACGGGCGATATGCACTGACTACCTGGTCATCGGTGAGTGTGCCCTCCAAGACTTGTTTGTTGAACAGTAAGGGGCAGTGTGTGAAAGTGCTTTACGAAGCCAAAAATCCATATAAGGATGTGGAGATTGGGAAAATCGACCTGGTTACCTTGAAAACAGCTGATGGTAAAACAGATCTGCATGGGCGGGTGATTTTACCAACTAATTTTGATCCGTCAAAAAAATATCCGGTCATTGTGTATGTATATGGAGGTCCGCATTCTCAATTGGTGCAAAACCGTTGGTTAGGAGCGGCCCGTACCTGGCAGTTGTACATGGCTCAAAAGGGATACATTGCCTTTACGCTGGATAACCGGGGAACAACCGGTCGTGGTAAAGCATTTGAGCAGGCCATCCATCGTCAGGTGGGAACATTAGAAGTGGAGGATCAAATGCAAGGGGTTGAGTATTTAAAGTCATTGCCCTATGTTGATCAGGAGCGCATTGGTGTCCACGGATGGAGTTACGGTGGTTTTATGACTATCTCCATGATGTTGCAACAATCCGATGTGTTTAAAGTGGGTGTTGCCGGTGGGCCGGTGATCGATTGGAAATACTATGAGATCATGTATGGAGAGCGCTACATGGATATGCCACAAGAAAATCCGGAAGGCTATGCAAAGAATAACCTGAACAACCAGGCGAAGAACCTGAAGGGCCGTTTGATGGTGATTCATGGGGCCATTGATCCGACTGTCGTTTGGCAGCATAGTTTATCTTTTGTGCGCGAGTGTGTGAAAAATGAAGTGCAAGTCGATTATTTTGCCTATCCACGCCACGAGCATAATGTAAGAGGACATGACAGGGTGCACCTGATGGAGAAAGTAAGCCGCTATTTTGATGATTTCCTGTAGAGAGAAGTTCAGGAATTAAAAGATAGAAAGACCGTCTCAGTAGTTATTGGGGCGGTCTTTTTTGTGAAAGCCAGTGGACCTTTCAAAACCTGCAACCTGCAACCTGTTACCTGCAACTTGTATCTTGAACCCTGCCCCCTGAACCCGTTTAACGTGCACAGATACAACACCGCCGAGTGCACGGATGCACCACCACCGAGTGCACG
>JAEINY010000123.1 GCA_016342595.1 Marinilabiliaceae bacterium | reverse complement strand
ACCGAAGTAGAGAATTTTGTAAAGTTGGCACCGGTTATCAGGTGTTCTCCGGAAATGCCAATATAAGCACAACGGGCACTGTTGGGCATCCATATCGTTTTCACTAATTCACCGGTTTCGATATCTAATACGTGACAAGAGATCCCTTGTGCTACATACACGAAATCGGGTGTGACAATAAAATTTGTTCCCCTCGAATTGGCCCCCGGTATATGTTCCTGATTATAATTAGGAGTCAATGGATCGTCTACATAGGATTCGTTGTAGTATACTCCAAAATTACCAAGTGTTTCAAATTCTTTTTTCCACAGCACTCTACCCGTATACACATCTCTGGCGCTGATGCTTCTTAAACCCTGTATAATGAGTTTGCCATCAACAATCTGTTCCGACGGCCCATGGGCATGCCGTGGCAAGACATCCATATTTGAATTCCCTCCAAACCAAAGCACGCCAAGTGGTAACTTCACCAGCTCATCGTCTGATTTAATCGTATTGGCGATACTGCCATATTGGTGTGTCCAGTTGGCAGAACCTTTAGGTGCACCTTCCCGTGAGAGAAGAATATTATTGGCACTGCTGCTCATAACCCGGAGGCCATCTAAATCACTTGTTTTGGCAATATCCAATAGGTGGGCAAGTTCTGCTTCCTTCCCGCCAATCCATATCTTCCCGCCGAATGGGTGAGTGGCTGCATGCACCTTTTTCAATACCTCACTAATCACTTCTTTGTTAAATTTACTGATGTTTTCAATGATTGTTAAAGATGAAAAGTAGGGTGCCAAATCGATATTTTCAGGTGTGTCCTGAAGAAAAGCCACCTTCCCCGCCTTGAAACCCATGGCATCGAATTTCTTTCTGAGCATATCAATCTTTGAAGCATCCGGGTCAATGGCTATAATTGAGAGTTCTGTTTTTTGTGCAATGGCAGTAAGTAGCTTTGGGTTGTCAATCCCTATATAGAGGGCATATCCGGCCTCCTTTTTTACGCTACTCAATAGATTGGTGGCGGCTTTGTCTGCCGATTTAGAGATCTTTACCCTTTTCTTGCGTGGATGAATTTCTACTTTTCTCTTTGAAGAGGCGGCTCCAAAAGCCATTATCTTTCCATCCTGGGTGACGGCAAAAATTCTTCCGTTGGCAGCAATGAGTCTCCCAATGGTACCATTCACTTCCTGTTCCCATACAACAGTTGGTTTATTGTTTTTATTGAGCTGTATGGCTGTCAACTTGTTTTCACCCCCGGCATACAAACGCGAGCCTGCCTGTATTAAATCACCTGAGGCATCCACCGGTATCGACCATAGTACTTTTTTTGGTTTTTCAGGTTTTCTGGCGGTAATGGATGTCCCTGCGAAATAATACATCTCCTCACCCAAAACAGGATACTCCTCCATGATTGGCGAAACCCGTTTCCCGTCTTCACACTGGTAGATATAGGTCTTTCGGTCGCGATGATGATTCACAAAATAGTCCCCACGGGTACAAACAAAGGCCCCTCCACTTTTATTGTATTTGTTGATGTAGTAATAGTTAATTTCGCCTGTTTTGCGGTCAAAACATCCCGGCACCGAACGGCCTCCAGGTATAAATAAATAGTCTTTATTCAAAGCCATCGTACCTTGGGGCGCAATTCCTGCAAATGAATAAGCATGGTGGGGCTGTTTTATATAGTCCGAACTGGTACCGTCATTTTTCCAGATCAGAGCTCCATTACTGGCATTAAGCGCATAAACAAATGTTCCCATTGAGGGCCATATACTGGCTGCAAAATAAGCGGTGTTGTCGTCTATAACCACGCCTGCACGAGCCGGCCAAGTCGAAATCAGTCGTTTATTACCCAACATCTTGCGATCAGCAGGCCCGCCTCTGAACTTCCACTTCAATTTCCCATTGGCAGCCGACAGGCAATAGAGGTATCCATCGTCACTGGTGAAGTAAATATTATTGTTGTAATAGGTCAATGGCAAACGTACCGGTCCATCCGCATAAAAGGACCATAACTCTTTCCCTGTTGTGCTACTGATAGCTACTACTTTGTCCTGATCGTTAAAACCAACATACAAAACATCTCCCACAGCAATTGGCTCGAACACCTTATCATACTGCATCAAATCGTGGTTCAAGGGATCATCCCAAACCATTTCCCGGGGATTATACTGCCTTGTCCATTGCAGATGCATATTGGCAGGCAGCTCCTCCGAACTGGAAGCGGTTCTGCCGGCATCAAAACGCCACATGGGCCAATCGTTGGCAGTAACACCGGAAGCCAATAATACAAATGCTAAAACAGAGAGTCCTTTAAATAGTAGGTATTTCATTGTGGGAGTTATTCTTTGATATTTTACGCAAAAATAATATTTTATGACATTGGTTATTCTTCATAAAGAGAATTTATACCAATTAAATATCCAATTGCACTGGTATAATGCCGATACATAATCAAAGTGCGTTTAGAAGTGAAACGCACTAAAGGCGCATTTTGATTAGTAAACGGTATTACACTGTTTATTCGGAAAGAAAGTTTCATATGTTTAAAATTTAGTACTAAGATTCAAGTGCCAAGACGCAAGACTGATGAACACAGAGACACAAAGGCACTGAGTTTTTTTTAAATCATTCTCTTGTGTGATTAAAGCTTAATCATGATCGTTTCATCCATTAATCAGCAAACTTGTAGTCTTCATTGTGTTGCTTTGTTTTCATCCCATATTAACCCGGATGTCCGTTATAATGAAACCATCCGTTTGGCTTTTTTGCTGACTTCATTATCGTGCGTGACGAGTAATATGGTACCTCCCGAGCGGTTGTAAGTGGCTAAGCAGTTCATCACAATATCGATATTTGCCTCATCAAGATTACCTGTTATCTCATCTGCCAGTAAAATACACGGATTAAAGAGAAGTGCACGTGCCAGAGCTGTTCGTTGCTTCTCACCGGCGCTTAGTTCAGCCGGAGTATGTTTTAACCTGTTTGTAAGTCCAAGGATGCCCACCAGCTCCTTCAGTCTGCTTTCCGGCACATCTCTTTTTTGAGCTAATGAAGGTGCCTGAATATTTTCTAGAACGGTAAGGTAGGGAATCAAATGATATTGCTGGAATACAAATCCGATATTTTGAGCTCTGAAAGAAGCACGCTGTTCAGTGGTTAAATCATAAATGTTAGTGCCATCAATAATTACCTTCCCACTATTAGGATGCAGTAAACCACCTGCAGCGAGTAGCAATGTAGTTTTTCCGCAACCGCTGGGTCCCTTGATAGCAATAAAATCGCCCCGGCTAACAGATAACGAGAAATCGTCCAACGCATGAATGGTCTGGTTATCTTTGTGGTATGATTTTGTGGTATTCTTGAATATTAGCATTTTACTACTTTAAAATCTACAAATTTATTGCGGTGTTTACTCTTCTTTCAATACTTCAGCCGGATCTTGCCGTATAGCTATTGTAGCCGGTATATATGCGGCAGCCACCGACAATACCGGTGCTAAAATAACTACTGAGAGAAGAAGGTTCACATTGAAAAGTGTGATTGAAAACACGCCTCCCCAAATGCTGCCGATAGCTATCCCCAGAAAAAAACCGAAAACAGCACCGGCGAGTCCCATTATGAGGGCTTTATTAAAAAAGAGTTGCATGATGGTCTTTTCGTTAACGCCCATCGCCCTGAGAATACCTATCTCACTTCTTCTTTCCCGCACATTTCCGATAAATAGAAAAACAATCCACAATGCGCTAAACAGGATAACCAGCGGCAGAAGTATTGCAGCAAAGTTTTCACTTTCACTGCGTATATTCTCCCGGTGCTTAACTTCTGCAGTAATGGCTTCTTTTGCTTCCCGGGCAGCACGGTCGCGTGCTTCTGCTCGCATGATTACTTTGCTTCCTTTCTCCAAAACCTTTGTCCCGGGGAGTACGGCGTGAACTTCGTCTCTTACCTCTGCCATATTACTTCTTGCGCAATGACATTTCAAAGCCAGGATCGCATTTATTTTATTGGGTTTATTCAGTAATTCCTGGGCCTCTTGAAGGTCTATCCAGATGGTAATATCATCAATATTGCCGCGCGCTTTGTTACACTTACCAACTGTAAAGCTCCGAGTCATCAGTTTTATTTTATCACCCACTTTAAGCCCCAGACTTTTGTGTAGTTCATGACCCATTATCGCGGTTCCTTTGGGTACCGCAATCATCATGGGTTCTTTGGGTGCTTTGTGTAAAAACGGTACTTCGCCCCGGGTTCCGGTGAGCACGATGGTGCGTTGTTTTTCGGGCCATACAACTTTTTGCTGCAAGCTTGGCAGCAGGTGTCTGATAAGTACACTTTTTGAGGCAGCCAATGAATCAATATAGCTCTCGGGCATGTATTTTGACGCAAAGTCGTTTGCATACAGATCACTTACATTTTGATCTTTGGGTATTATGAGGAGGTTGAACCCTAGATTCTTCATAATCTTGCGGTAGTCATCCTCCAATATAGCCATTCGCTCTTTGGTCTCCTTCTCTTTCTGAGAGATGAGTTTAAAGGTATTGAGATCGTGTATGCGCAGCATGGTTAATGCCCCTGTAACCGTTGAAACTGCAAATAGGACGGATAGTAATCCCAAAAAGAAGTTTAACTTCCTGCGTTTTATTTCTTTATAAACAAGATGTCTGATCTTCATCCTTTAACTATTAGAATTTCTTTTTCTTAAAAATATTAAAACCATCAGCATCATAATTAATAATGATACAACCATCAGCAAACTGTTTCTAACTAAAGGACTAATTCTGCTTTTCGTTGGATCAGAAAATGTGGCTGGCGTTACTTCATGTTCTTTTTCACTGGCCATACCATCTGCCTCGATCTTCTTTATTTCCTCTTTTCCCAGAGTGTTATTTTCCCTTTCACCTATTATTTCGGGAGTTGGTGCTTCTCCTTCAGCAGTAGGTATTGTCTCTGTGGTATCACTTAAACTATCCTTCTGCTCTTCGGTTTCGGTAGGAGCAAAGGCAGAAATCCCGGTGATCTCCGGCAACTCCTGTTCCTGTATCCATGATGAATCGCCTATTGCTTTATTCCAATCGGCACTGAAAAGTAGATCACTACCCGGATTATCCTCTTTTACAGTACATGAACACCATCCAATCATCGAGTTGCATGTCGTTTCAATCATTTTGTATTTAATCCCTTTGCCAACCAGGGCATACAAAACGCGCCCCCGTCCAAATACCGGAAATGCGAGTGGTGATTTAACAAATGGTAAATCGGCTTCTATTCCAAGAAGCATCCTGATGAAAATTTCTTCTTCCGGGTCATCCCTGGATATTGTTAGCATGGAGAAATGAACACCTTGATTTAAGGTGTTAATATCAAGTGGTTCGCCGGATGCATCAGTGGCGGAGGTTGATAACCTGAGTTCTGCAGACAGTTTGTTAAGGCTAACATCAAGGTTTTTTGAAGCGACTTCGTTTCTATCCTTGTTTTCGCCCGGAAGGAAGATCCAGGTGATGGCATCTCCTTTTTGTATTCTGCGAACAATCTCCCTGCGTGCCGGTGAATTGATTATTCGGTTGACATTCTCCATGGTCAATGGTCCTTGCCAGAGGACTTCATGATTTTTATACTCAGTCGGATAATAGAGTCTGATTAACGGCAATGGTCCAACCGGAGTATTATCATTTCCAGTGTTGGAGGTCTCTATTATCCTCATATTGGCTTTTTCTTTGCCTTCGGATGAATCCTTTAACACCTTCAGAGCGCGATTTTGATCATCCTCTAAATGGCCGTCATGAATAATTTCTACGGTATACAAAAAGGCAGGCCATCGTTCCAGGGCATAACGAAATACTGGGGTTGAACAACCCACAGACGGTATCGACTTTAAAGAAATAAACAACAATAAACAGATGAATCTATGGTGACTCCTGACTGTTCTTTCCATACAAAACCAACGATTATTTACTGCACAAAACTACTATTTATTAGCCATTGTATGGTACTTCTTCAGAGTAACCTTCATACTGTAATGAAAAACGGACTGTTTTTCTGTGGTTTATTCAAGCCTTAAGACTCGTAATAAATAGGGGCATCCAGCTCTTTTAGGCTAAAGTTGTAGAACACATGATGTCCATCGTAGTCAAGAATCCGTAAGTCATCAGTCTGATGAAGATCGCCCATAATTGCCCAAAAGGGCTGTCCATATTTCTCTTTTACACCGGCCTCAGACACTTCAATAGCGATGAATTTTTTAATCCCCTTTGTTTAAAGCATTCTCTATGATAGATGTTAAAATAATAAATCACAATGCTTTGCTACTAGATCGGTTTTTTAGTGTGTTTGGTATTAATAGATTTTAGTATAAGTGAGCTATAGTTTTCTACAATCGGGATCGTTCAGAAAAGCTACCGGAGAGATACTCAAGGTTGCCGGAGAATTGGATAAAACTGCCGGAGAGCTCCTAAAAGTTACCGGAGGACAAGATGATATTGCCGGAGGGATCAAAAAAAACACCGGAGAGGGGGGCAAAACTTCCGGGGGATAGTAAAATCAAGGGTTTTAGCCTATTTTTTTGTACTTCAAATTCTTTCTTGAAGCATTTTCTAAAATACTTAGTTAGGATCACTAAAACCGATCATATAAGCTAGCTCAGAGATGCGCAATTTATTTTGCACCAGTATTAATTATTCACGTGCTAAAACAGGACCTTCATCTGTATATCATAATTGATAAAAGAAAATACGAAAAAACCCAATCAAGTTATGATTGGGTCTCTGTTCGATTTACTCTCGAATTGTACGGTGGTGATCCCGAAGGGATTTGTATTGCTTCTGTAAAGCGTTTGCTATTCAGCTCAGTAGCGAGGAGCTTATGTTTTGAGGTCACCGAATAGGTCGCATTTTATTCCAAAATGATTGTGGCTGTTTAGTGTCCTTTGACAAGTATAAATATACGGAATAGTGTGTGCTGATGTCCACTAAATTAGGCTATAATACACTTGATTTAATGACTGTTTTGTCTTTTCGAGAGGTGTTTTGGTCAATTTTTAATGAAGGATAAAATGATTTACCTGTATTTGATTGGCTTTATTAGAATCAGATTGTCCTGAATTATAGCATAGTGATGCAAATTTTATGAGATAAAGGCTTGCTTCTTTGAAACGAGAAAATGATTATTGGCTTTGTTTCAATCCGTGAGGTATTGGTTAATCAGTTCCGGAGTGATCCCGGTGTAATCGGCAAACTCTTCAGTAGTGATGAACTGATGGTTCTCCTTCCCTAACTGCTCACGGATCTTTTTCAATAAGCGTCGACCTGATTTCTCACTTTTCCCGATGATGCGTTGCACATCTTTGGGATAAATACAGACTCTGTTTAATTTGACAGTCACACTACTGTATCTATACTTCATCTATACCGTTGTCATACTTTATGACTACTGCTAAGATATAAATAAACTGCATTTTATCAGTCATATTTCGCCATAATAGACCTAAATGGACAGAACGGACAGAGGAATTTGGATGGAGTCCTCAATGAACTTAATTTTCTGTTATTAACTCAATTTTATTTGTTATGGCAAGGCAGAAAGGAATTATCAAACTGGAAGGACGAGTTGGAGACTTGTCGTTCTACAAAAGCGGGGGCGACTATTACGCCCGTACGAAAGGTGGTGTGGATGGTGATCGGATTAAAAAAGATCCGGCTTATGCACGAACCCGTGAGAATGGTGCGGAATTTGGAAGTGCCGGTAAGGCGGGTAAGGTATTGCGCAATGCACTGAAAGGACCCATTTCTAAATCAGCAGATAAGCGTGTGGCCAGTCGTTTGTCGAAGCAAATGCTGCAGGTGATTCAAGCGGATGATACCAACCTCAGAGGGGAACGCACGGTGATGGAAGGTGATTTAACATTACTCAAAGGTTTTGAGTTCAATAAAGCGATTGGATTAGAGTCGGTGGTAACAGTACCATATACTGTTTCTTTTGATCGGGCGACAGGTGATGCCACCGTTACTATTCCCGCTTTTGATTCTAAGAATGAGATTTCGGTGGTGGAAGGTGCGACTCATTTTCGTTTTGTGGCAGGGATCGCTGCCATTGATTTTGCGAATCAAAGCTATGAGGTGGATGTGACCGAAACAGCTGATATTACTTACGGTTCAGTAATAGGTCTCGCTACTCTATTACAGACTAGTCTAACAGCCAATAGTACTTTACCTATTTTCATGGTATTTGGTGTAGAGTATTATCAGTCGGTGAATGGACAGATGTATCCCTTGAATAACAAGGAGTCCAATCCGCTGGCTATGGTTTTGGTGGATACACCGTGATTAAAGAGCTTTTAATATTACGTCAAGTAAAAGGTGATATTTAACAACTACAAATCATGACTGAACAACATGTGAATAGTGGTGGCAAGGCAGGATTTTTAGGTGGTAGTCTGGTGAGTGTGTTTATGAGTATTTCATCTAGTGATATTATTGAAACGGTCTTTTATGCTGCTTTGGGTACGGTTATCAGTTTTCTGGTTTCGCTCTTATTGAAAAAGTTATTTCGAAGATATCTTACCCGTGCCAAGGGTTAGATGTTTGGTTGTGGTTTGTGATGTGAAGCCTCCGGTGATTCCGGGGGCTTTTCGCATTTGTAAAGATTTTACTTAATATTATTAAAGTCCTTTGTTATGAAATTAATTCAGAGAATTGGTGAATTTTTAACAGGATCAGGTGCTAATGTATTAGATTCATTGTCGGATGTGGTTGATCGCTTTATCACTAATCCGGATGAGAAAATGGCGTTCGAGTTAGAGCTAAAACGAATTGATGAACAGCATCGTCAGAATCAGCGCCAGTTTTTGACTGAGATGGAACAACTCACCCAAAAACGGGAAAGTGAGATTGAGCAGACCATCCGGGCTGAACTGAAAGCCCAGGAGAATATCCTAGTGGCTGAACTGCAGCAGGGCGATCGTTACACCAAGCGGGCCCGTCCTACTGTGATTTATGTGGGATTATTGTTTATCCTGCTGGAGTTATTTGGCTTACGACACATAGTATTGAATCAGCTGGAATTGGGGGATAATGTACTCAGTATCATTGAAGGATCGGATGCCATTTTTAAGACATTTTTAGCGGCATGGGCAGGTGTGGTTGGTGTTTATGCAGTTGGTCGTTCCATGGAAAAAAGAGGTACCCGTCAATTATGGAACTCAACCTCAACGAACGGACCTATCATTCAATCTTCGAAGAAGTCGAAGCAAAGTGGTACAAATAGTAATGATCATTCCTTAAACTCCATCCAATGGTAAAGGTGGTATTGCATTGTTCGGACTCGTCATTTGGAAATGCAGCTTTGATTTCCAAATGGCATTCACTACCGGCACAGAAAGTCATTCAAAACGGTAAGCGGTATCAAGGTCGTGGCTGGTCAGGTATTGGGTATCATTATGTGATTCTGAATGGTTGGATCGCATCCAACCTGTATCATCCGGATTTTAACGGTCACATCGAAACCGGTCGGCCATTGGATGATGATCCGGTGGTTTCAGGAAAAGAAATGGGAGCTCATGTTAAAGGATATAATCGTCATTCCATTGGTATTTGTTTGATTGGTAAATCCGGCCAGTTTACCAATGAGCAATTGAATACGTCGTTGAGGTTGGTTCGTCGGCTGGAGGAACAGTATCATGAAATTGAAGTTTGTCAGCACAGTGACCTGGATAAAAGGAAGCCGTTTTGTGCGGGATTGGATATGAAAGTGTGGAAGAAGAATTATGGGTACTTAGTCTGTAGATGGTAATTATAAGGCTGAAGTAAGAGACGTTTAAGTGCGCATTATATTACTCAAAATGGGAGTTTTCGAGTAATATAGTGCGCATTTTACTTGGTCTGTCTGGTCTTTAGTTTTATACAGATTGTCTTTTTAACCGGCGTAAACATCCACCTCATCAGGAACGGTAAAAGAAGTCAAGGCTTTCGGTCGATTTATTTTGATTCAAAGAATAAACACACTATCCAAAAAAAATCGGCTGAAACCCGAAGGGCTTGGCCTTTACTTTTTACCGGGACGGTGTAGATTTTGGAGGCCGATTTAAATAATGGTTAAGGATTGATTTGTTGGGGAATGCTTTGCAGTAAGCTTGTTTGTGTGTGGATGGTTAAATTGAAGGAGGTGGAAAGTTTATTAAAACCTTGCATTGAAAAACATATTTATAAGTAAATGGGGCTAATACGTGATGGATTATATTGTGTGTAATTAGCTTGCAATAGGAAAATTATTTCTAAAAAACTATCCATTTTCGGCAAAAATAGAGTAGAATGAAATTTATAGTCACTAAAAATAAGAGTGGACTTTTTGATAAATCTATTCAATTGATTACTTTCAAAATGAACTTACTAAACCTACATTATGGAGCTTTCAATACTTATTCTTATCAGTCTTTTAATACTTGTCATAGGCCTATACACAGCCAATAAAGTAAAGATAAAACGACTCCATCAACAGCATCAAGAGGAGAAAAAGAAATTGCTAGGCGAAATTGATATCTTAAGTGTTTATAAGGGAATACGTGATATTGATAATGAGATTAACGGTAAACGTTTATCATTGGATAGGATGATTGCAGATGCTGAAGAAGCAGCAAAGTTTATTGAATTCAGTGCAATTAAAGAAGCAGACAGAATTGTTAAGGAAGCCAACCAGGAAGTAGAAGCTACTAAGGGACTTATCAAGGGAAACCGGAATAAGGCAAAGACTATTCTGGATGAGGCTCAGGAGCAGTCATCTGTCATTGTTGAGATTGCCAATGAAAGAGCTAAGGAGATTGCCGGGGAAGCATATGAAGCCAAACAAAACGCTGATCTTTATGAGGAAACGGTAAAAGCAATGAAGAATCTAATTAAAGGGTATGGCAATGAATACTTAAAACCAACACATGATTTATTAGATAATCTGGCTGAGGAGTTTGGGCATAAAGAAGCCGGACAAGCACTTAAGAAATGTAGAGAACGCACGAAACTGATGATCAAAAATATTGAAAGCGCTGCAACTTGTGATTATGTAGAAAAGAATAGAAAGGAAACAGCCATCAATTTTGTGCTTGATGCCTTTATAGGTAAAGTAGATTCGATTTTAACAAGAGTGAAGCATGATAATTTCGGGAAGCTGGAACAAGAGATCAAAGATGCCTACACCTTGGTGAATTTTAATGGGAAGGCTTTTAGGAATGCGAGAATATCAAAAGAGTTTTTAAATCAACGACTAGAAGAGTTAACCCTGGCTGTTCAAGTACATATGCTTAAGTTGGAAGAGCGAGAGGAACAACGACAAATAAAGGAAGCAATTCGGGAAGAAGAGCGTGCCAGAAGGGAGTTTGAGAAAGCTATTAAAGCTGCAGAAAAAGAGGAGAAACTGCTGCAAGATGCTATGAAAAGGGCACAAGAACAATTAGCAGCGGCCAGCCAGGAGGAAAGAGAAAAATATCAAGCCGAGTTATATTCATTGAAACAGCTGTTGCAAGAAGCAGAAGAGAGAAATCAAAGGGCTATCTCTATGGCCCAACAAACCAAACGTGGACATGTCTATGTCATTTCCAATATTGGATCATTTGGAGAAGATATTTTTAAAATAGGATTAACCAGAAGGCTGGAGCCTATGGACAGGGTAAAGGAATTAGGAGATGCCAGTGTTCCTTTTCAGTTTGATGTACATGCTATGATTTATGATGAGGATGCTCCCAAATTAGAGGCTATGCTACATCAAGAGTTCAAGAAAGAACAATTAAATAAGGTCAACTCACGTAAGGAGTTTTTTAAAGTGCCAATCTCTCAAATACGTAAAAAGATTAAAACATTGGGCATTGAAGCCAAATGGACACTAGCAGCAGAAGCAAAAGAATATTATGAGAGCTTATCCATCGAAAAGAGAGAACAGTTGGAGTTGCAGAAGATGAATTTAAATTGATAATTGAACAAGATCCTAAGGACGATAAAAGGATTCTTTATTTGCGGTTTGCAAGTTGTATAAATTACACTGATATAAAAAAATAACCTCTGGATTATGTATTTAAAGCAGTTTTCGATCAAGAATTTCAGGTCAATTGAGAATTTGACGCTTAATTTAAATAAAGGTGTAAATATAATAATTGGGGAGAATAATGCTGGCAAAACTGCTATTATAGATGCTCTCCGAATATGTTTAAATTATGGTAACTTATCCAGGGATATCTACATTAAAAAAGATGAGGATTTTTTTATTGATTCAAACGAACCGGGACATGAATCTGATGAAATAAGGTTTGATTTAATTTTTCAACCAGAATCCATTGCTGAAAGATCAGTTTTTATCGATTTTATTCGTCAAGATCCAGAAGATATAACCTTTCAAACAATTGAGTTGCATTTTCGGTACTATTTCGAGCATAAGAATAACAAGAGAATCCTAAGGTGGCAAGTATGGGGCGGTGAACATGAGGGGCAAAGTGTTCCTGTAGAAGCTTTACAATTGATTAATCATACCTATTTAGGAGCATTAAGGGATGCAACAGAAAAGCTTAAACCCCATGGTTATGGAAACAAAATTGCAAGCCTGTATAGAAACTTGAGACAATTTAATGAAAAGGACGGAAAGAACGTAAAACTAACTTATGATGTAAAGGAGGAGTTAGCAAATGAACTGAAGGAGCAGGTTGAAAGTGGAAATTGGAGTCAAGTAGTGAAAACTGGGAATGAGAAAGTACTCACACATATACAGCATTCTTCTATAAACGGCAAAGAGCCAACTGTTGAGTTTAGTTTTCTACCATACACTTACGAAGGTATAGTTGATAGTATTGAAGCAAGAAAGCCTGTGTACGAAGTGAATGGACACCCAATCACAAAACAGCGTTATTTTCGGGTAAGCCAAAACGGATTAGGTGAAAACAATATTATTTATGCGGGTACTGTATTGGGAGACCTTATTGGACAAAAGGAATATGGTGAAGAAGAAAATTTTTATAACGCTTTACTAATTGAGGAACCAGAAGCTCATTTACATCCTCAAAAACAAAATACCTTTTTTCAATATATAAGTTCATTAGATCAGAGTGGAATTCAGATATTTCTAACATCTCACTCACCCACCATAACCGCAAAGACAGATTTGGATTACATTATTACTTTACAACGACAAGGAAATAAGATTCAATCTTTTTCAGTGCATAACTCAGAATTAACTGTTGCTAATAAAAAGTATCTGTCAAAATTTCTTGATGTTACCAAATCCCAATTGTTTTTTGCTAATGGCGTGATACTGGTTGAAGGTATTTCAGAAGCCCTATTAATGCCTGTTTTTTCCAAAATAATAAAAGAAGATTTGGATAAAAATGGGGTTGAAATAGTAAATTTAAACGGTGTCGCTTTTGAGCATTTTGCCAGACTGTTTAATTCAAAAGATCCCGCTAAAAGGTTAATGACGAAGTGTGCTTTATTGACTGATGATGATAAAGGGCAAATAGGTAAAAATGCATTTATAGTAAAGGATGTGGTTGATAAAAAGAAATCGGAAAGTATATTTAATCAACTTAAAGTGGTCGGCATAATAGACCAGTTAAATCGAATAAGGACTATTGATGTTGATCATATTGATTTTGAAAAAGGAATATCCAAAGATGCTGTCAAAATAAAGCTTGAGGAATTAATTGAAGAAAAATCGGCAAGAGCATTAGTTGCAGAAGAATTTGAAGGAGGTAATTTGGATGTTCAAATGGCTGAAATAACTATGGAATATGAGTTAATGATTGCATCATCATTTAACCTTCGTTTAGTAAAGTACATCTATAGTAAGAAAATGCACCACAGAACAGAATTTGCTTCAAATGAAGAAACATTAGAGTATCAAGCTTATGATATCCTTACTAAATTATATTCAAAAAGGGATAAATCTGAATTAGCTCATAATCTTGCAGTATTCCTTGAGGACAGACCTCATCTTTGGGCAAATTTTGTTGTTCCTGAGTATATAGCAAAAGGTATAAAATGGGCAACTAAAAGGGATGCATCATGGGATTAAGTGAAAAGCAAAAAACGATTGTTGATGCTGTCGGTAAAGTAGTGGTTAAAGCATGCCCTGGAAGTGGTAAAACCTATTCTGTTTCAGCTCGGATTGCTCGACTTTTAAAAGAAAATGAATTTTACCACGAGGGCATTGCTGCCATTTCGTTTACCAATACAGCCTGTAAAGAAATAAATGGAAAACTTACTGATTTCGAGATAGCCCCTCCTTTACCTTATCCTCATTTTATAGGCACCATTGATAGTTTTTTAAATCGATATGTGTTTTTACCTTTTGGACATTTAGTAATGGATTGTACTAGGAGGCCTGAAATAGTTGGAGAACATTGTCATAATAGAATGTACTGGAAAAATCCAAGAAAATACGCACGAGGGTTTTGTACTTATATTGATCCAATGGAGCAATTTGAAAATGTTTCTTTTGATCTGTTTGGAACTCCAATTCCAGTTGCTCCTGCTCAAGCTTTCAATTTTAGTTGGAATAAGATTACAACTAAGAAAGGTGAGTATATTAAAAAACTACAAGATATTATTGATGCTAAAGAAAATAGTTTCAAAGATGGATATGCAAATCAATCAGACGCCAATTATTTTTGCCTTCAAGTTTTGCAAAAGTACCCTGAAATTGCTAAAAACATTGTTAAGCGATTTCCCTATTTCATAATAGATGAAGCGCAAGATACGAATGATATTCAAATGGCTGTAATTGATAAATTAGTTGAGCATGGCCTGGAAGAAATCATGTTAATTGGAGATCCCAATCAAGCAATATTTGAATGGAATAATGCCAAGCCAAAGTTGTTCGAAGAGAAATATAAAATTTGGCAACCAATAGTATTAGATGAAAATAGACGTAGCTCCTTAAATATTTGTAGTTGTTCTAATAGCTTTATTGGAGATGCAGTATCAATTGCTTTTGAAGAAAGTGATGTTTATGTTCATCCGGGTGAACCTGAGGTTTTAACGATTGATTATGCTGATTCAAAATCTATAAAAAATGTAATCAAGCTATTTATTGAAGAGTGTAAAGAGAATAATGTTGTTATTAATCATGATAACGTGGCCGTAATATATCGTTCCGGGAGTTATTCAAAGTATTTCGAAACACAGAAAGTTGAATTTAAAGATCAGCCATGGAAGCCAGGAGCTTACCACTTAAGAGATATTGTACATGGAAAATGGCTATTGGAAAATGGTCAAAATAAAGAGGGTTTCAAGCTTATTGAACAAGGTTTTTATAAAGGGGTTAAGAAAATCTCACATATAAAGCAAAAGGAAATTCAGAGTATAATAGAGGAAGTTGGGTTTGTACATTATCGGAAGCAACTGTTTGATTTTATTAATGAATTACCTACTTGTAATAGAAATCTAAATGAATGGTTGGAATTGGTGCAGATTTTATTTGATGAATACAGAATATTGATTGATGTTAACAAAAGTAAATCTAAAGTGCCAATTGAGTGTTTATTTAAGATTGAGGAAAAGCAAAAACTACCTTTTTATCATGGTACAATCCATTCAGTAAAAGGATGCACTTTTGAAGCAATATTAATACTACTAGGAAAAAAAGCAGGGAATTCAAGTAATTATGCTAATATTTTAAATAAGGATTATCAAGTATTAATTCCTCAACAGCAAGAAGAAATGAGGATTGTATATGTTGGACTAACAAGACCTCGAAAGATATTGAAGATAGGAGTACCTTCTGAAGATGTTGAGTTATGGAAGGATAAATTAAAGATTGAAGAGCCGGCACCTGTTTAAATGAAAAAGTAGTATTTGTTATCTTATGATGTGAGATAACGTGGGTTATTTCAGTGTGATGCTTGGTTATATTGGATATTATGAAATTGTCAATATGAAGTACAAGTGTGAGGCGGACTGTTTGAATTAATTATTAATGGGTAATGATGAAGGATTAATTTGTAGGGGAATGCCCGGCGGCATGCTTGTTTTTTGTGGAGATGGTCAGTTTGAAGGTTATTGAAAGGCTTAAATGACTTTTGCCGGAATGGTAAATGGGCCAAAGTAGACAGGCATTGAAATGGAGGTAAAAGTTCATTTGTGCATGGCATGGATAATTATTAATGGTCAATGTTTAAGGATTAATGTGTGGAATGATCAATGTAAATTAACGGAAGGGACTGGCTGCAAGAGAGTGTAGCGGAGCGAAACGCTTTGCGGACAGGCCCTGGAGAGGCGCGAGCCGACTGCGAGTGGAGCAAGGGTGACAGACCGGAAACGGTGAGGTACGAAGCGTGGGGGCTGGCATATGTAGTGGAATGTGCCTGGCGGGATTTTTGCTTTTTCTGCAAAAGGCATGACCGACACAGACCAACTACACGAGGCTACCGCTGAAAAAGGCCAAAGCGAAGCGGAGGCAAATCAAACAACATCAGCCGAAGCCCGAAGCGACGAGCAGGCGAGCCAAACACGGGTAGCGGTTGTGCTTTTTAGTGGCTGCCTGGAGGAACGGAAGGGAGCGGCTAAAAACACAAAGGAGCTGCCATGACGAAGAGGAAGGAGCGCAAGAGATGTGACAGGCTGGGCGATTATGATGATTCGAGCTTTTTCGTGTATAGATGTTTGGGATTTTAGAATTGTCGTGTGAGTTATGGACTATTGGCAGAAAGAGGACTTCATAGAGAATGGTAAATGCACAATGCCGTTAGAGATGCTGTCAATTTTGAATGGGCCCACCTTTGGCTTTGCAGCGTTTATTTTACCATTAAAACAGATCTGAAATAAAGGCTGCAAAGGCCTGGCACAGCTGTTGCCGACTGACGTGTGAGGAACACCGATAGACCTGTTGTGTGTCTTTTCTGAATGAAAAGGCTTATCAATGAATGTAAAGAGTTTACTGATGATGCGATAGGGAGTACCCATAGTCTCGCAAGCTCGACACCTCTACTAATTTTAGGTGAGGAAGCATTGTTTGAGCTCTTTTCCGGCGGCTACTTTGCGGAATGAGGCGCCGGAACGCCGATTTGCAACATATGTGAAAGGATTAGGAATATATGTGAAAGTAGATGGATAAGGGATTCTATAATTTTGGGATTAACAATAATATACACAATAGTAAATTATACAAGAGAAATAGAATTTGTCATCGCTACTACATGGTATTACATAGGTAATATTTGTGTAGGTATATGTTAACAGGAAGAGAGGATTTATGAAATTAATACAATTAAAAGACAAAAAAAAAGTAGCAATAAAGACAAATAATAATATAAAGATTATTGATCTCGATGAAATATTATTTATTGAAGGGATGAATACCTATTCTAAACTTGTTATTGCTTACAAAAAAAGTTCAATTGTATCGTTGAATCTAAAAAGTTTAGAAAATCTTTTATTGCCCCTTAATTTCGTGCGTTGCCATAAAAGATATCTAGTGAACCTAACTCATATAAGTGAGATATGTAATAAAACAGGGTGTATACTTGAATTAGATTCTACCCATAAATTACCTGCTTCGCGGGAGGGATTAAAAAGAGTAAAGAAAGCTTTGGGGATATAGGAGGGCAATGAAAAACTTTATGTTTTTCAAATAACAAATTAATAGAGGTTGCATATTGAGGATAATTCCTTAAATATTGCAACCTTTTTTATGGGGGGGATGAAATTACAATAGATTTTGGCCTAAAAATGGCTTGTAATTGCTAAACCACAAGCTTGAATGATGAGTGAGAAAGTAATAGGGCAGGAAATTACTACACCTGTTTAAGGTTGATCGCAGTGATTGTTAATTAACTCTGCATTAGTATACTATTTGATCAATAAGACAACTTTCTGTCATATCCGTGAGAAAGATTGAGTTCAGCATTTTTACCTCTATTTTGCTAATGTGTTTGGGATTTAATACATACTCACAAGAAAATCAAAAGCATATTAGTAAACTATGGACTTATTGTACCATCGTTACTTTATAATTTAACGAAGTATAGTAAATAAAATGGTATTAGTATAATTGTTTATAAACTAAACAAAATAACCGTTAATCTATGGGTGTGTGTTGTAACCTTACTTCCGCAAACAGATTATTTAAAAATAAGGTCAACGCATTATAGCACAAGGCCTGTAAATATTTGCAAGTC
>JAEINY010000122.1 GCA_016342595.1 Marinilabiliaceae bacterium | reverse complement strand
CATCTGAATAATGATCAACAGCCTGGTTATATTCTTCAACAGTCATATGCAAGTCTGGTAAAAGACAACAGTGGGACGAACTGCTCGTTTATAAAGTTACAGCCTTTTTAAGTTCTCAAGCGAAACCGTTCAAATCCAAACACCGGTGCATCACTCACCATAAAGGCATCTATCTGGGAGTGGGCAGGCCCTTGTTTACAAACGCTTAAAAAATGGTGCAGGTTTTCACTTTCTCCTTCGGCATCAATTTCTACCCGGCCATCGGGCAGGTTTCTAACATGGCCCTTAATGTTATGCTGTTTGGCTCCATCAGCTACAAAATAACGAAATCCAACCCCTTGCACACGCCCATCTACAATTACTCTGACTCGTTTCATAGTACTTATTTAAAAACGGCGAGATCCGCCATAAATATGTTCTCAGCTTATATTAATTCATGAATCACATCAAATTTACTAAACAAAAAGCGGGAAGGGAAGAGGCATCTGCTAAAAGATCTTAAATTTTTGTGAATGTAACGATAGGTATTCATCTACAATGGAAGTAGTATTCTGACAAGATATACACGAATAGTAGTCATCAGACACTAAAAATGATCTTCGATCTCCACTGTGGAACCCCCGGTCGGAGAGGAGCCCTATCCGGTGGTGGCATGAGGGCTTCCGGTGGCTGGGGAGGTTTCTCTGGTTGGTCAATTGGTAGCTCCGGTCGTGAGATGAGTGTTTTCGGTTGTCCGGTGAATCATTGCGGTCGGTCAAGTGGTGGCTCCGGTTGCTATGATGGTCTTTCCGGTCGGCGGGATGAGTGGCTCCGGTCGCCGTTTTTTTCCTTCCGGTCGCTATGTGAGACCTTCCGGTCGGTCAAACAAAATGGGGCTGGGTGACCGGAACCGCTTATGGTTTTCCGGGCTTTGTTTCAACGCCACTTTTTTTAAGCATGGGCTTTTAATTTCTTCAGTTTGTTACTGCTATTGGTTTGGTAATACCGATTGTTCAATGAAACGCGACTTATTCTCACATTGGTTTGATAAGTATCTTCATCGATACATCGGTATTTACCATTGTATGACATTAGTAAGTAGCGAGGGTCAGTACTATTCCGCTTTAGCTTTCTGGGAACGACGGTAGGCCGCTGCCCGGTCGCGTTCGTATTTACTGGTATAGCCCTTTACATATTCAGCATCCTTACGGAAGACAAACTTGCCGTAGGATCGTATCTCGTCTACTACTTTTTTCAAGAGGGTATAGCCTTTATCGCGGATGCTCTTGGTGTCGTCATCGGCGTACCTCTGACCATTAACGGCTCCTAATAAACCGGCCATGTGGTCTGCCATTTGGGCGGCTTCTTCCAGTTTCTCCAATTCGTAGTTAATGGCCTCTATTGGATCCGGATTGTCTTGGCCCAACACTGCCGGCTGGCTAAATCCTGGATGGCATCAGCATGTGAGTTACCTTCTTTAATGGCGGCTATCTGATCGAGCAAATATTCATCTCTGCGGTAGGCAAATTCCAGGTGATCAATAAGCTCATCACGAAGGGCGTACATGGCGGGCGACTCTTCTTTCCATTTTTGTATGGCATCCTTGCGCTCGGTAGTTAACTGTTCCCAATTGGCATTGGCCATGCGCACGGCACCGGTGAGTTTCAAGAGTGTCGGCAAGTTTTCCGGTAACATACCCACGGCCTGCAAGCGGGGTAAATCATTGGAGGCACGTACATACAGTCCTTCTGCCTCATTCAGATAATTACTAAAGGGCATGGGACAATTTTTGATGTCTTCTTTTGGAACGGAGGTAATCTGTGGCATCAGTTCCTGCAAATCCAGCTGATCGCTCATAATCGTTCAATTAAAAATTAATACATTCAACTTCACCAATCATTCGGCACGATTCATTTTATTCCTGTGTGGTTGTTTTGAGGGGAGTGCTACTTACTAATGAATAAATAAGTTAAGACAATGTTTTGAGAAATTCAAGGTTTACGCAAATTTCATCTGGTGGAATTAGGGTTTTGTGTGGGATGAAGCTTCAAGGTATCCAGTGATTGGTGATAAACTATTTCCGCAGCTCATTCAAATCATACATGAAAATCAGTTGATTCCCGAAGAGAAGTATTTTTGAATAACTTGTTTGCCCACCACTTTATGGAAGGAGAATTGATCTTTTTTGAGGGTATCAAAATGATAATAGCAGCTGGCTAATTTACAAATGTCAATTACTTCATTGTAAATAGAATTGAATACTTGAAGGGCTTCAGCCGACACCTCTTTTTCAGTAGCTTCTCCGGCATCAAAAACCATATCCTTAAATTTTAAATCTTCATAAAAGCCCAGTATTCGCTCAATTAGTAAAGGACTCATTCCTTTGTCAATAATCATTTTTCGGATGCTATCGCTTAATCCGCTTTTGAAAGTGGCCAGTAGATGGATGAGGGCTTTGGGATCTTTTTCAAATGTTTCATCTAAATAAGAGTCATAACCCAATAGCATCAGGATATCATTAAGCAGATTTTTATCCTCTTTAAAACTGGTCTCCAGCTGTTTCTTAAGAAAGTAAACATCCCGGAGCGCCGGCTCTTGAATGGACATGAACAAAGCAGCGGCATGTCTTAATTTTTTCTCAGGATCAATGGCCAGGTAGTGATCGATGCAATAATCAATACGCTCATGTAGGTCGCTTACATACTCATTGGACCATTGTGGCTGAATAACAGAAAGGTCGCCAATGTTTTTCTGTAAAGTGTTACAAATGGTCTCGCATGCTAACAGCATGTTTACATCGGGATAATGATAGACTCTTTGTTTTTGCATAAGAAAGTGTAATAGGGATTGTTGATT
Organism: Marinilabiliaceae bacterium; assembly: GCA_016342595.1. Lineage (GTDB taxonomy): Bacteria > Bacteroidota > Bacteroidia > Bacteroidales > Marinilabiliaceae > JAEINY01. The sequence continues at coordinate 15,361 of JAEINY010000122.1, read as the reverse complement.
GCATCCTCAATATACATTGAAAAATTTGCGATAGCGAGAACATCCGTCATTGACATTTTCAAAAGAATTCCGTATTTCAGGTCTCGTTATTGGTTGTGATCATTCGTGTTATATCCCGGGATCGTGAAATTAAAAGTACAATAACCGGCAGCACTAAGGAATTTTGGCGGAATAACCTGACTGTATTTGTGTGTGTTTTAAAAGGGTTACACGGAGTGCATAAAGTTCAGGAAAAAAGAATCGGTCACAGAGTCTTTGGAATTTAAAGGATGGAAATTATTGAAAGATATCATTGAAGGTAAGACGGAGTTCAATGCTCATTGAACTCCGTTGTTTCTTCAGAACGCATTTACTTATCCGGATCAATGCCTTTGGTGATCCAGTCGATGCCTTTTCGTTCCCAATCTTTGTCCGTAGCGGCATCAATGTAACGTTCCCATTCATAAATGCCGGTTTCTTTGGCAATGCGCTTGAATTGCATTTTAGTAATGGGTTTATCCAATATCACCACCGAGCGTTTCATTCCTTTTTGTTTGAAAAGTTTTTGCCCTTGTTGCAGGTAATTTTGTGAGTCTTGTGGTAGAGGTTTAATTTTTTGCAAGTCTATAAATACACCAAAGTTGTCGGGAGCCTTGGTGAGCGCCTCTATTGACTCATTCATCCAGCTTTTCATCTCACTGGGCTGGATAAAATCACCAAATTTCAATCGGTAACCGTAATCAACTTGTTGAATCTGATACATACATGGATCTCCTATCTTTTAGTGGTTAATAATCAGTTGTTTCTAAAAAGAATGACTTAACACCCACAGGAATTCGATACAGGAAACAAAACAATAGGTATGAAAGAGAGAAACACTATTCTCAATCAAGTTAAGAAAAAGATCGGTGAAAGAAAAGGTTAGAAATCAGATAATAAATGCCGGGCAACAATTAATTATGCAGCTGCCCGGTTATTCTATTAAACCATCATGGATTCAGCTGCTTTTAGGTGATCAAACCAGGTCGCTTTTTCATCGTATTTCATGAAAAATGCTTAAATGCATTCTATTTCATTGGAATGCGTTTCCAATAAGTAAGTCGGCGCCAGAACCATTCAATGGGGCCATATTTGAAATGTCGAACTACTACTAATTAATGTCTGAAGTAACTTATCTGAGAAATGTTCAAGTACATCTGATTGTGATCTTAATATTTTATTATTTTTATGCCTTTCATGCTTTTGGTATTGAGAGAGCATAGTTTTTAATATAACCCCAACTTAATGATTAAGCGTTTCTTTTTATTATTGTTTTGTATTATTTATTTAGGTCTTAATATCTATGCCACACCAACCATTAAGGTGGCCCATCCTAAAGATTATTACCCTTATTCTGCTGTGGATGAAAGCGGCGAGTCTGTTGGCATACTCATCGATTGGTGGAATTTGTGGGCTCAAAAAGCAGGAGTAGATATTGTTTTTGTAGGAGATACACGAGAGAATTGTGTTCAAAAAATAATTGCAGGAGAAGCGGATATACTGGCTGGTTTTTATTACAATGAGAAACGTTCACAACAATTGGATTTTGCCGATTACATCATGCGGACCAAAACAGTTCTTTTTCTCAAAAAAGGCAATGAGCCAAAGAATAATTCAAATTTTGCGTTCCCCATCTATGTGGTCGATAATCCCTCGCTTATGACAAATATAGAATCACAAGTGGCTTCTATTCAAGTGAACGGGGAGGAGACCTATGAGTCATTGGCAGAAAAAGTAAAAGCCAAAAGAATTGAAGCTTTTATATATGACTTGCCTAATCCCATTTCTAAATTCAAAAGTGTTGATGCTGCTGAGGGATATTACGAGTATCGCATATTGAAATATGATAAGCTGAGACCTGCGGTGAAAAAAGGGAATCGGGAAATGCTCGATTTGATTATAAAAGGTTCCACCAAGATAAATGATGCCGAGTTAGTAGAGTTGGCTGAAAAGTGGCCGGTTTTTAAAAAAGACCGGATAAGATTGCAAATGGTGTTGCTGTTTTTATCGTTGATCGTATTGATGGCATTGATCTTTGCCTATGTATTACAACATCAAAAAAAGAAACGAAAAGTAGTTACTAAAATGGTGGATGGTACGGATTGGCAAATTATTATAGAAAAGGGTGAAAATGATTTTATCGAATTTAAATCTTCCATGCGATGGGATTATCGGGAGGAGAAGCCAAATAAAGCATTGGAGCAGGTTATTGTGAAAACAATATCAGCTTTTCTCAATACGAAAGGCGGTATGCTGTTTATTGGTGTTGATGATGATGGTAATACACTTGGATTGGAAAATGACTACAACACATTGAAGAAGAAAAATCAAGATGGGTTCTTATTGGCTTTGACTGGTTTGATCAATCAAAATTTAGGCAAACCCGTTCACACTTTTGTTACCAGTAACATTATTTCTATCAATGATAAAGATGTGTGTATTGTATCTGTAGAAAGAAGTAATACACCTGTTTTCATTGGGAAGAACGGGAAGGAGGAGTTTTATATTCGAGCATCGGCTTCCTCGCAACCCATGAGTATGCGGGAGGCTTTTGATTACATTAAAACACATTGGAGCGAAAATTAGTTAGAGCATTTTTTTAAGCATTAAGTCTACATACAATAGGGATTAGTCGATTGGACTAATCCCTATTTTTATTTGATTTTCTCTGATCAACTAAAAAATTAGTGGAAAACTTGTTCAACTAAAGAGTTAGTTGTATATTTGAACTAGTATTTTAGTTGAATCGAACATGAAAGAGTTAACCAAGGCAGAAGAACAAGTGATGCAACAGCTGTGGAAATTGGGCAAAACCACCGTTAAAAACATCATTGAACAATTGGACGAACCTAAACCGGCATATAACACTATATCTACCATCGTGCGTATTCTAGAAAACAAAGGTTTTGTGGATCATGAAAAGGTGGGTAAGGGCTATGTGTATTATTCGGTGATTTCGAAAGAAACTTATAAGCGCTCTTTTATGAAGCGATTTATGTCTAATTATTTTGAGGATTCATTCAAAGATCTGGTTTCTTTCTTTGCGAAGGAAGACAAGATGGATGCCACTGAGTTTGAAAAATTAATGGATGAAGTAAAAGATGAGCTGATTAAGGAAAAGAAATAGATTATGAGTTCTTTAATTAATTATTTATTTGAATCAGCTGTTGTTCTTGGGGTATTAATCATTTTTTATTGGTTAGTGCTGCATAAAGAGTCGTTTTTTCGGTTTAACCGGATTTATCTGTTGGTATCACTATTATTAGCTGCTTTTGTTCCGTTTCTTAGAATACCTATTCCGGTATCTTCAATGGAATCAATGGGGCAATCTTCCAACGTGCTGGCAACCATTACTATTTATGCGGAAACTGCCCGTAACAATGTAGTACCTCTTGTTGAGCAGATACCTGGTTTTAAGTGGATATATTTGGTTGGAGTCATTGGTTTATTAATTCGATTAATTGTTGGTATTATCCGTGTTGGCGCTTTATCCGAAAAAGCATCACTTATTGGTTATAAGGGGTATAATATAGCTGACTTGCCCGGTCAGTTTAGTCCTTTCTCTTTTTTTAAGGTCATTTTTATGAATCGGTCACTTTATTCCGAAAGGGATATGGAGCAAATTCTGTTACATGAAATGGCGCATGTTCGATTTAAACATTCCTGGGATGTGTTACTCCTTGAGGTCTTGCTTATTGTGCAGTGGTTCAATCCTTTTGCCTGGTTATTGCGCAATCAGCTAAAAGAGTTGCATGAATTTCAGGCAGATCATGAAGTTCTTTTAAGTGGCACTTCAATTGGTCAATACAAAGAGCTGTTATTCTTTCAGTCAACAGGTGCCCGCTTGTTGCCGGTGAATAACCTTAATCAATCATTAACACAAAAACGATTTAAAATGATGACAAATAATAGTATTAAGAGATATGCGTTTCTGAAAATTGGTGTTGCCCTCGTATTAGTTAGTGGTTTGACATTTGCTTTTGCCGGAGAAACAACAACGAGAGACCTTTCTATCACAAATGTAATAATAGATCAATCCCTGGATCAACAAGAAGAGAAGATTTATGATACGGTAGATGTGTTGCCGCAATATGTTGGGGGAGAAACTAAAATGTTTGAATTCATTCGTTCCAATCTCAAATATCCGGATCCTGCTAAAAAAGCAGGTAAAAAAGGGAAGGTTTTTGTTTCTTTTGTGATCAATCAGCAAGGAAAGGTAACAAATACAAAAATTGCCAGGAGCTCTGGTCATAAGGAACTGGATGAAGCCGCCATCGATGTAGTCGAATTAATGCCTGCCTGGACGCCGGGAAAGCATGAAGGAAAAGTGGTTAATGTGAGATTTGTTTTACCATTGAATTTTGCATTAAACTAGCATAATTGACCTGCTTCACTAGACTGGAGCAGGCCTTTTTTACCGACAATGTTTAATGATGTATTGGCGGGCTTCTGTCATACCTAATTTTTGTGCCTCTATCCAATCAGCTTTAGCCGCCATTTTGTTTTTGCACATTAAGTGACACATGCCACGATTAAAGAAAATATTCGCATTTTCCGGCTGAAAACTGAGAGCTTGTGAATAGTTGGTAATCGCCTTATCATATTGTTTTAGTTGCGCCTGGCAATTGGCCTTATTAAAGTAGTAGGCCCATGTCAAACAAAAGTCCTCACCATTAATTTTGTTTAGTTCGATTGCTTTATGGTAGGCCTCAATGGCTGCTTCAAATTTACCAGCTTTGTTGTGTGCATTTCCCAGATAATACCATAGCTCATCATCATCAGTAAATACAGATACCGCTTTGCATAAATTTGCAATGGCACTATCCAGCTTGTTTTGATTAATATATGATTCATGAAGATTGATATAAGCCGAGCGTAAGGTGGAATCATATTCAATGGCTTTATTTAAATGTATCTCGGCTTCGAGGTACTGACCGGCATTTAATAATTCAGAAGCTTTGTTATTAAGATATGCAGCCCGGTTAGCCATTTCAATATTGATTTGTGAAATGGCCCTTAAGGAAAAAGTAAGGCAGAGAAATATTATTCCTAAATGCTTCATCTTACTCTTATATATTAAAAATATAAATTTAGCATATTCTCAATAAAAAAGAGACCTAAATAACAGGTCTCTTTCATTCTAATTACTATTAATTCATAGATGTTAATCTACATCAATGTTGTTTTCAGTCAGCGTTAGCGGGTATTGCTTACGGATTTCCTTTTGCAATGGCTTTGACAAGTCTTTATAGCTAATGCTGTACTTTTTCTTAGCTAATTCATCCCGCAATTCATGTACAGTGGTGAAAATGACATCCACATAGGTTATGTATTCACCAAAAGTAGTTTGATTGTTGTATTTCAATTCCATGATGTATTTTTCAGTGTTTGTCAGCGAGTTTTTTAACTGTCTTTTAAAGGCAACATCCGCTTTTTCGTTAACAGCATTAAAGGTTAATAATTGGCCTTTGGCTTTCATTTCTTTGGCTTGTTCCTCTGTGAGGTATTTGGCATCAAGAGGAGGAAGCAATTTAGGGATGGTCACTGAATGATAGAGTATTTCAGGAACTTCTTTGTTATTGGGATAACCGGCGAAGGCGATTTTTAACATCTGATTGGCACGAAGTACCTGATAGATATGATGTACATCTTTCATAGATGTGTTTTTATCTAACATTAGTTTCACCACTAGCAATGACTGATCTAAGGAATTGTAGTTTGATTTAGCCGTATTTATTAACTGTTCGAAATCCTTTAGTGATCCCTTAGTTCCGTTTACTTCGAAATAATTTTTGCTGATGATTACATCAATGACCAACTCCGGTCTTTCCAGAATTTGATAGTGGGTAATCGTAGGTAAGTTAATTACCTTTTGGGTCTGTCGGATTTGTAAATCCAACGAATTGGTAGCTTTTGTTTTACGGTATTTGACTGCTTCGTCAGGACTCCACCAGATTGTGAGCATGTTTCCGGATGCCTTATAAGGTATTTTTACTGCATTATTTGGGTTTGTGTATACGTACATATGATTTGCTGCGAATTCAACCTTGTAAGTCCGACAACTTGCTGCATACTCTAAAACACAGATCGTGTTATTGCTAATATCTATGAGTGCGTAATCGGATATAATTGCATCACTTTGCCACAGGCCGGTTAAGTTCTGTTTATTCAGATGGAAAGTGACGGGTGAGTAATTAGAGAACCGTATAGTAGGACTACTAATAGTAAGATCAGTAAATACGAATAGCAAAATAATTGTTGCTGGAATCGTCACTAATGCTTTCAGTTTCGCTTGGAAACCGGATTTTATTTTTGTCATCATAGTAATACGTTTTTTAATGGATATGAGATTAAAATTATTCACCAACTCTACTGAGCGGATACTGATCAATTGGCTCAATAGCAGGGTTTGGTAATCAAATAACTCAATTCCACTGTTCACCACCTTATTGTCGGCAATGAACTCATGGTTATTCTTAATGGCTTTTTGCACATGCCATACCAATGGATTAAACCATTGAAATATAATTAATGCTTGTGCGATTAGCAGATCGGTTGAATGGCTTTGGAAAATGTGCACCCGTTCATGCGCTAAAATCTGTTCAAATTCCGGGAGGTCCACCACTTTATCATGTATAAAAACATAGCGGAAGAATGAAAAAGGGGGGACCTCTTCAGGCATAAGTACGATTTTTATTCCAAATCTTTCAGTAACCTGATGTTTAGATAATAGCCATAATAATCTGGTTAATAGGAAAAAAAAGCGAAAAAGAAAAAATAGTACGCCGGCAAGATATAGCATTAATATCCATTGAAATGGACTCCAACTGCCGGGGGCATTTTGGTTATTAGTAGTGGTTATGCCAGAAGGATTGGTTTGAAAGCCATGATTCACTACCAACTCTTGGGGATTTTTCCATTGGCCTTCAAAGATAGCCCTGGGCAATCCGTTCTCGTAGTAAGTGCCAAAATCAGGATCGGATAGGGCTATTAGGCGTTCGTAATAATTCCTGAATTTCCCTATTTCCACAAAGGTTGGTTCAATGGCTTGAAACTCTTTTAATTTCACATTCACATGTATTAAAGGAATGATCAATGATAAGAAGATGATACCTACCAGGTAGTACCGATTGAACGTAAAGTAAGTCTCTTTTTTGAATAACAGAACGTATAGTAAGAACATCAGAGACAGGCAAAGACCGGATTCTAACAAATAAACGCAGAATTTTAGCATAACACTTGTGTCAGATTTATTGAGCAATAGGGCTTTTCAGCCTATATAATCAGCATGAGCTGAAGAGGCGATATAGTTTCTAGTAAATAGAAATAGAAACTGACCTGGATCAACATTTTATTCAAGTATTTAGATGGTATTATTTATATAGTAAACACTTGGAATCTGGCATATTTTGTTATTCATCTTTTATGGAGTAAGCCGGATTCATGTTCGCCACCCTAAACGATTGCCATGTTACAGTTATAAACCCTATCAATAAAGCACTTCCAATTGAAACTATAAAGATCCACGCTCCAATGTTAGTCTTATATTCAAATGATTTTAACCACTGTACTAAAAAGTACCATGAAAAAGGAATTGCTAAAAATGAAGCAAGAACTATCCACTTTAGAAAATAGACATTTAGCATTCTAATAATATCTAATGCTTTTGCACCATTTATTTTTCTGATTCCTATTTCTTTTGTACGTGCCATGGTAATGTGTAACACCATGGAAAACATACTTAATACCCCTAGTAATATAGCGATCAGAGCAAAAATATTTAAGTTTAGACTAATTATCTTCTCCTCAGAAAATTGATTATTATAAACATCCTCAACCCAGAAGTACTCAAAGGGATAATTCGGAAAAGTGCGGTAAAAATGAGCTTTAATTTCAGATAGCAGAATGCTTTTATTCGATCCGGAATCGACTGTTAGTGTGTATTTTCCCCATATGATGTTCTCAGTCCAATCAAGTATTATTGTAGGTGAGGGCTGCTCTTTAATAGATGTGAAATTGAAATCTTCACAAACGCCTGCAACGTTCGTTTCAATAGTCTGAAAGGCATTTTCGTCCTGCAGGAACAATCGTTGTCCCATTATCTCTTCCGGTCGGTTATAACCCAACTGTTTCATGCAGGTTGAATTAATAACACAGCCATTCTTAATATTTTCTTTGTCAAAATTTCCCCCATTTAAATTTGATATGGCATAGGAATCAAAAAAGTTATTGTCTGCTATAATTAGTGCTGTTTTTATTTCGGTACTATTTTTTTGTTCGGACGCATTATAATTGAATGATGGTGTATCGCCGGGAACATTGTTTGACATTGATACATTATGTACTCCAGGTATTTTCATCAGTTCCTGTTCAAAAGCATCAAGATTTTTTATTCTTCCTGAATTTCGCCTCAAATGCGAAGGCGTCTTAATAACAAGTTTGTTTGAAATATCTATTCCTTTGTCTTTGTTTTTAAGATATTCTAATTGCTTATTAATCCCTAAAATGGATGATATTAAAAAAACTATTACCATAAATTGAATCATTGTCAATACCTGCCTGTAAGAGAACCCTGAATTTAAGTTTACTCTTTTTTGCAAAAGTAAAACCAATGATGTTTTTCTGGAAAACATTAATAAAAGAACAAACGGGTTGATTAGGATGCTTGCTGTATAAATGCATATAAAGCTAAGCCAAAACGCTTTTGTCAACAAGTTTATGTGTTTTAAATTGTTGGTTATTACCGGAAACTGATAGGCTAATGTAACAATGTTAATGGAGAGTATTAAGGCAATAAGATGTATAACGAATGATTCTGTTAGTAATTGAATTAATAGTGAACCATTCCCTGCCCCAAAAATTTTTCTTAAACCATACTGTTTCGAATTGTTAGTAATCCGGTTGTGTGAAAAATAGACATAATTAAATCCTGATGCAATTAATATGAGGATGCTTATTAATTCCAATATTAGTAAGTAATCGCCTCTGATGTTTTGACTTACTTCATTTTTTAATTGAGACTTAGTATGAATATCGTCTATAGGCTGTAATCTATAATCATACCGCATATCCGAGTTGCTAGAAGCTCTTTTATTATGCTCAGCGCTAAGTTTGGACATTGCATCTTCAATTTCTGTTATTTCAGCTGAAGTATTTACTTTAAGATATGTATAAAAACTGAACTCTCCCCAATTTGCCTTTAGGGGTGGTGGCAGATGCATATTGTCATGGAATGATAGGAAAAAGTCTGCGTTGAAATGCGTATTAGGAGGCAAGTCACTATAGACCGCTTCAATTTCAAATTTGTGAGAAGGGTACTGGTGAATTGTTTTTCCAATCGGATTTTCATCACCAAAGTATTTTCGTGCAAAACTTTCCGATACAATTGCCACATTTGGTCTGGTCAACAAAGCTGATGTGTCCCCTTGTAAAAATTCTAAGGTAAATAAGTATACAAAACCATTTGAACAATGAAAACTATTGTCATTCATAAAAGTAGCATCACCTATTTTATAATGGTGGGTCATTGTTTCGCACAAATATCCAGATTGCAATACTTGGGAATGAGAGGATTCAAGCGTCTCACCCAATATCCTTTGACAGCGAGGTTGACTAATAATTAAGGTATTCTCTTTGTAGGCTGAGGAAACAATACGATAAATAAATTCTGAATCCTTAAAATGTTTGTCAAAGGATTGATTGTAATTCACTTTAGCAGAAATCAGAATGTAAGTAGTGAGCCCAACTGTTAAGGATAATATTAGTAAAAGTAATGTTCTTTTATCTCTAAAAGTCAATTTTATATTTTGTCTTATTTTTATCATAGACGTGAGTTTTTAACCTGGATACAACTTAGTATTGACTGAAAAGGATGGTGTAGTTTCCAAATTTGGCAAATGGAGCTTGGTCTACTATTAATTATGTATTAATAAATGGTGGCATTTACCCATGAGAAAACTTTACTAGCTGCTGGTTTTGCTAGGAATTTCCTTTTAGACTAATCTTTTTATTGTATCGTTTTGCATTTTAATAATCACCAATCTTAAAATGGGAGTGAGAAAGTTAGGGATGGGTTATTTATTGCTTTTTTTATTCCGCTTAATCTCCTCAAGCATTTTCATTACTTCATCTACTTCATCGAAGCTGAGATCTGTATTCTCTGAAAAAAAGTTTACCACCTGTTTAAACGAGTTGCTGAAGTAATCTTTTACCAATCGGTTCAGTTGTCCCTTTCTGTAATCTTCTCTAGTAATTAATGGATAGTATTGATGGGAGTTACCGAAGGTATGAAAACCAACAATCTCTTTTTTAACTAATACCCGCACAATGGTGGATATTGAGTTATAAGGTGGTTGAGGGTCGGGGAACTCTTGCTGGATGTCTTTGATAAATCCTTTGTCCAGGTCCCAGAGGATCTGCATGATTTTTTCTTCCGCTTTTGTAAGAGTAACCATAGCAAATTGAGTTAATTGATCAGTACAACAAACTTACAACTTACTTTTAAGTTTCGCAACTTAAAAGTAAGTTAAAGAACTTCAAGCTAAGTTCAAAATAGCTTACCAAAATGCTGAGGAGCTTGTCGGGAGTCATTCTCAGAAGTTTCTTCTTTTTCTAAAAAAAGTTGTTTTATTTGATTATATTTGAGTTAGCTCCCTTAAGTTGAACACAAAAAAGTAAGCATGAGAACGAATTATTCGGATGTAGAAATAATGGTGGTTTTTTCAGGAAGTCCCTTTGATGCAAGTATTGTGAAGGAAATATTGGTGGACCACGGCATCAAAGCCTTCACCCGAAATGAACTGATGGGAACGATTGCCCCATGGCATGTGTCTGGCGGGGGCATCGATCCGGTAGAAGTGGAGATACTTAAAAAAGATCAGGTGCAGGCTTTGCAATTAATTGAAGCGTATAAGAGCTCAAAAGGGGGCTAGATATTTATTTAGGGCTGGTTTATAAAAATCTGCGGATGTGATATGGGTATTTCACATGTTTTATTCCTACAACGATAAATCAAGGTTTCTCCTGTTTTAGAGCGGTTTTTTAATACATCAATGAATGAATTGGGTGCAGTGGAACCGGCATATATGGCGCCAGGAATAAAGTGTGCTTGTAATTTCCTCTTAAAGGCTAATGCATCTGGTCCACAAATGGCAATTTCCTGGCGGTGATCTTTTTGTAAAAGAGATAACAAAGCCCATTGGGCATAATAGGTAGGATGGCGTTCCATTGACTCCTGCATTTTTCCGATCAGCATATTTGAAATATCGTCATATTCTATGTGATGGTTCAGTTGAGCCAGTTTAATCAGGTTATTGGTCATGGTACCGACAGCCGAAGGAATCACGTTATCCTGAAGATCTGTTTTGCGGGCAATGAGCTGTTCGCCTTCATTTGAAGTATAATAAAACATGCCGGTACCATTGTGATAAAAATGGTTGATAGCATACTGCATGATTGCTTGAGCGCTTTCCAGGTAATGGGTTTTAAACGTGGTTTCATACAAGCTGATCAGTGCTTCAATGGTAAACGCATAATCATCCAGAAATCCATCTATTTGGGAATCTTTATTTACGGAAATTCTGTACAGCTGGCCATCTGATGAAAGGTGTGTATTCAATAATCGTTTCATCGCCTGTTCGGCCAGTTTTAGGTAGGTCTCATCACCCAATGCCTGATGGGCATCCGTGAGTGCTTTGATCATTAATCCGTTCCATGCTAAGATGAACTTATTATCCAGGCCAGGACGAACTCTGGAGCTTCTTTTTTTGAGTAATACTTTCAACGATGTTTCAATATGGGATTCAAATTCAGTGGGATTTATATTATTGGCATCGGCATATTGTTTGCGGGTTTGATTTCCATGTAAAATATTTTGCTGGTGCTCCCAATTGCCATTTTCCTGGATATTAAAGTACCCAAAGAATTGATCACTGTTGCTTATTAGTGATTGCAATTCAACAGAGGTCCAGGTATAAAATTTTCCTTCAACGCCTTCACTATCCGCATCAAGGGCTGAATAGAAAGTACCTTCAGGAGCTGATAGTTCCCACTGCACAAATGTGATGGTTTCATCAACAATACGCTTGTATAATGGGTTTTGTGATGTCTTATAGGCATTGCTGTAGAGCGATATCAACTGGGCATTGTCATAGAGCATTTTTTCAAAATGGGGGGCAAACCACCGCTCATCGACCGAATAACGGGCAAAACCACCACCTGCCTGATCATAAATACCTCCGGAGGCCATTTTATCCAGAGTGAGGTAGACGAAGTCAAGAACTTCCTTATCATGCTTTAAAAAGCCGTAATGATGCAAGAAATTTAAAGTAACAGGCATTGGGAATTTAGGCGCTTTGCTTATTCCGCCATGCTGCCAGTCAAAGGATTTTTTTGTGTTCGCAACAGCATTTTCTAAATCGGCTATTTCAGGAGTCGCAGTGAGGGAGGGAAAATCTTGTTGACGGATTCCCTGAGTCAGTTGATCTGCCTGGGCCATTAATTTCTCCCGTTCATTTTTATTTAAGTCGCGTAGCGTATTTAGGAGTTCGGTCCATTGATTTTTTGGAAAATAGGTGCCCCCGAAAACCGGTCTGCCATCGGGCAGAGCAAAACAATTCAACGGCCACCCGCCACGCCCACTTAACATCTGGACGGCTTCCATGTATATCTTATCCACATCAGGTCGTTCTTCGCGATCTACTTTCACGCATACAAAATGGGCATTCATGATGTCTGCCACAGCTGAATCTTCAAACGATTCATGTTCCATCACATGGCACCAATGACAGGCTGAATAGCCAATACTAATCAATAGGAGTTTATCTTCGCGTTTGGCTTTTTCAAATGCTTCCGCACCCCAGGGGTACCAGTCAACAGGATTATGCGCATGTTGTAACAGGTAAGGACTGGTTTCGGATATCAATCGGTTGGATGTCATTGTTTTTTCTTTTTGAGAGTTGGTTGGATGGACACAACTGATTAGTTGAAAAATCAGAATCAATAGGGATAGGTTGGTGACCATTTGCCTCATTAATAAGATAACACGGTGATGGATATCCTGTTCAATATCGATGGTTTTTCACTAAGAGATAGAAAACGATTCTTGGGTGATTTATTGGTTTTGGAGTTGTTTTGAAGACTTATATTTTGATAGTTATTTCGAAATATTTTAAGAGCGTCTCCGTCTCAACGCAATAAAAATGGCTAACTTTCGTCCATATATTAAGGGGTGAAAATAAGGAAAGATGTTGAAGTATAGTATACTATTAATTGTTGTTATTTTAATTATTCCGGGCTGTTGGAGTATCGATCCGGAGGAGGTGTCGGACAGTATTACCTGGGAACCAAATGTATCTGTTCCATTGGGCAAACTATTAATTGATTACGATGATGTGTATGATATTCCGGGTTATCCTATATTTCCTGAAGAGCCCGATCGTCCCATCGAATACATTGAAAAGCAACCGCTGGATTTTGATTTAACAGATGCGCTTTCCAAACGGGAGAATATTGTTTATATGCAATTGCGTTGTGAAACCATCAACCAATTCCCTGCTGACATTAAAGTGGAGGTTTATTATAAAATTAATGGGACAGATTCGGTTTCCCTGACCAAGGATCAACCCATCATTATACCCGCAGCTGATGTGAATGCAGAAGGTAAAGTAACCCATTACGAAAGAGATATCACCGATATCCGGTTAGAAGATGAGGAGATTGATAATCTGGAAAACGTAGACCAAATTATCATCTATTCGACCATTTCCAATCTTCACATAACTGAGGTGTTTGAGAACAATATCCAGAATTATAGTATTGTGAGTAAATTAGGTGCCCAGGCACAATTAATCATTAAAACCAATCCATAGCTGTGAAGTCAATTTTCTTTGGTCTGGTTTTATCCATCATACTGTGCAGTGCTGGTCATGCTCAACAGAATCTCACGCTATTTCTGATGCATGATTTACCTCAAGCCAACATTGTTAATCCGGCTGTGACAGCACGTTGTAAAGTCAATTTTGGGATGCCTGGCCTGGCCTCCATACATGTTAATTATGCCAACACTGCTTTTACGGCTAGTGATCTATTGGTGCGCAATGGTGATTCTCTTTATTTTCAACCTGGTGATGTGATTGATGGCATGAATAATAAAGAGCTGTTTGCCACAGAAGTGCATTATACACCCATCTCAATGGGCATTTGGATTAAGGAACGCTATTTTACCTTTTCCATATCTGAAAAAGTGACCTCTTATAATACCGTTCCCAAAGAGTTAGCACAATTGGGGTGGTATGGAAATACCATGTTTCTGGGAAAAGATGCCAAATTTGATGGATTACGTGTGAATGCCAATCATTATCGGGAATATGCTATTGGAATGGCAAAAGAAAAGGAGCCCGGTTTAGTATTTGGATACCGTGCTAAATTACTGTTTGGAAAGGGGAATGTATATACCCCTAAAACTACCGGACGTTTGTATACGAATCCCAATAACTATAGTTTGATGGTGGAACTCAATAGTACCATCAACACCTCTTTTCCCATTGAGGTAACAACCGATGACGACGGGTATGTATCCGATATTCAATTACAGGAAGATGTGGATTGGATGGGCTATATGATGAACCGCCGTAATATGGGTATTGGGTTCGATTTTGGGTTTATCTACCAAATGGATGAACGTACGACTATTTCCGGGAGTATTCTGGATGTAGGTTTCATCAACTGGAAAACGGATACCTGGTCCTTTGAGTCTTTGGGGGATTTTGAGTATTCCGGGACTGGTAATGAAGATGGATTTAATTCGTCAGATTATTTTAGTGAACTGGGGGATGATTTGGAAGATGAATTTATGCCCATCCCCATATCCAGAAACTATACCTCCAGTTTGGTGCCTCAAATATACTTGGGTGCAACACGCACATTGACGGATCATATAAACACCGGGGTGGTGTTACGCAATGAGATATACAAGAATAAATTACATCCGGCTTTTACATTATCAGCCAATACGTATAACTACAAAACACTGAATGGTTCCTTATCTTATTCAGCCATTAACGGGGAGTATTTAAACATAGGAGCCGGACTTGGGGTGAAAATGGGAGCTTTTCACATACATGCCATTACCGACGATCTTTTTGCTTTCTTTGATATCACCAAAACACGAGGTGCCAATCTACGCTTCGGGTTTACCTTTATGCCGGGCTGTAATCCGGATAAAATGAAAGTATCACCCAAAGGTATTCAGGCACTACCTTGTTACCATAGTCCTTACAAAGGGGAGAAGACTTCCGGAAAGAAAAAACGGCGGCGGTAATATACAGTAGAATACTGTGACTAT
>JAEINY010000121.1 GCA_016342595.1 Marinilabiliaceae bacterium | reverse complement strand
TGGACTTATGATTCACGTCGCTATTGGTACGTCGGTCATGGTACTGCACAATTACGACTAAGTGATTTAGGTACTCAGACTGGTGCCGATAAAAGTGTGGTTATTTATGATTACAATGCCACCGGGTGGGTAAAAGTGTTAGATGATTTACAGGTGACTCAGCCAATGAAGGGGTATAGCGTTACTTTTAAAGATACTAAGCAAATTGCGTATGCCGGAGCGTTAAATACAGATGACAAGCAGATGACATTAATAGATGGTTGGCAGTTAGTGGCCAACCCTTATCCTTCGTATTATCAATTGCCGCGGCAGGATAGGTCGGAAGCTGACTTCAGGCATACCACCGGATCGGTCTATGCACGTTCGGGTAGTGATAAGAATAGTCGCTCTGTTGTTACCTATAATACCTTAACCGGTATATCCACGCCTTCTGATTTTAATGGCATTGTGGCGCCGATGCAAGCCTTCTGGGTGAAAAAGGAAACCGCTGGGGTAATATCTATGAAACAGGCCAATCGAATCCATGATGAGGCTAAATCAGCGCTTAAATCAGCTTCTGTGGAGGATCGTGATCTTTTACGCCTGCAATTGACAAATGGCGTGACAATTGACGAGGCTGTGGTGGCATTGCGTTCAACCGGATCATTCGATATAACCCGCTACGATTCAGACCAGCGCTTTGAAGACGATAAACCAATACCTTACATCTATTCAGTGAAGGAAGATCATGCTGTAGTAATCAATGTGCTGCCTCAAAAGGTATTAAAACAACGTGTACCACTGGGGCTTAAATTACCTGATGTGGGGGAAGAACAATTGCGGTTGACCGTAGCTGGGGTGGAAAACCTAAATGAAAATTTAACTGTTTATTTAGAGGATAAAGCCACAGGTGCAATGATTGACTTACGAAGCCAAGCAGTATATGACTTTTCTGCAAAAGCTGGCACTATCAATGACCGTTTGGTATTGCATTTTGATGAACCAATTTCTACAGATATGGATACGCCGGAGGGTGAAGAAGCAACTTCTGTGTATGCTTATCAAAAAGATGGTGAGTTAATGGTATTTGAGAATCTGTTAATGGATCAGCCCAAAGGTGAGGTGCAGATTGAGGTGATCTCTATGAGTGGAGCGCGTGTGCTTGTAGAAGAATATGCGACCAGTGGTTTGCATGTTATTCCTGCCAATCTTGCACCAGGTATTTACCTCGTAAAGGTATCTGTTAAAGGAGAAAAGCCACATACCGTGAAAGTGGTTCTCCGGTAGTTGATAATTAGCTTTAAAAAATAGCCCCCTGTAGCACTTTAAATGCTGCAGGGGGCTTTGTTTATATATTCAAACGGCTGTATTTTCTGAATCCCCGATAGTAGGCTCAAAGGGATAGGGGGTGAACGAGTGGTAATATAAAAGTTATTAACTGTTGCTATAGCCATATTATTTCTAAAGGCAATTTCTATGGATAGGAGGCCTCTAATCAGGTGTAATATTCCTGAAATGGTAAACACCTGACGGCGCCAATTGAGTAAATTTTGGAGTATGAATGTTCCTGACGCCGTCAGAGGGCAGTATAGCGAGATTTTAAATGCCCGACACGGTCGAAATGGGGTGTTGTGGCGTATTTATTTAGCTGACCCCGTCAACCGGGTGTATTTTGTAGAATTGTTGTTCCTGACGCGGTCAGAAGGCAATATAGCAACGATTTTAAGTGTCAGGCATGATTCAAAGTGCCAATATTGGAGGTATAGCGCTATCCGGCACGCTTAGATAGCGCTATTTTAAAAATTGAGTAGCAAAGCTTCGTAAGCTTGCGGATTTTGGGAGAAAATGACTCTTGTTGAGGGGTAATTTTGCCGTTTATGGAAGCTTTTTACGCGATTGTCTATTAAAAAGCAGCATTAATAAAAATACCTTGTTTAAGTGCTGATAGTCATGTTACGCCTTGTGTTTTTGGGTATTAACAAATAGATGCATGGATTGCATGTTATTATTGCACCATACTTCTTTTTTAGCAGTATTAATTTCTAACCAAAAACATTAAAACATGCCTAGATTAAGAAAACCAGAGGCAGCACTTGCACGCCTGGTATTTTTCAAGCAAGTGGTTGAAACCAGTGAAAAAGATACGGGAGGTAAAGGGCCTTATGTATCAGCAGCTACCGTGGAACGAACGAAACAGTTTATTCCGGGTTTGGAGAGTGGCCTTGGTAATATCAGTCAATTTACCAGTTTGACCCAGAAGGAGATTCGTGAAAAAAACCAGGCGATGACTGTCCTGAAAGTTTATATTCGCGACTTTTGGGAGGTGTTAAAGCGAAGAGTATATCGTGAACAATTACCGTTGGATTTGTTCGCATTGTTTCAACTGCCTAAAAGTGGTAAAGTACCTGCCTTGTCATCGAATCGTGAATGCCTTGAGATGGCTGAGCTGATCATTAAAGGAGAGGCTGTGGCACTTGAATCCGGTTATGCTCCTATGACCAATCCGGATGTTTCACAATTAAGTGAAAAATTGGATATCGCCCGAAAGGAATTGAAAGATGTATCAGAAGCCGATTTACAACTGGATAAAGTTCAGGAATCGGTGTCAGGCTTGATGCCGGAAGCTAAAAAATTAGTGGATCGGATTATCGCTGAATTAGAATTCAATCTCTATGAAAAGGAAGATGCGGGTAAGCGCCGTATTATGCGCAACTATGGCGTTCAATATGAAGTCACCAAAAATGAAGTACAAGAAGAGGATATCGAAACCTCTGCCAATTAAGATTTGTTCAATGCTGTAAAAAGTAAAAGTCGCCCCTAATGCAGGAGTGGCTTTTTTTTCTCCAAACCTTTCCTTAACTTTTATCATCGAAAGAAATAACAATCGAAGATAGTCAGTTTTTAAAATAATGATTAGTGTAAACATCCGGGCAGTTTATTAAAAAAAGATTGCTTTGATAAAATCCACTTCTTCAATGGTTGATAAAGTGATTTAAGTGGTAAAGTACCGAAATGTGCCGGTGGGGGTGTATTGTAAGTCAGTAGATTCGTGTATTGTAAAAAACTCTATACCTTAAATAGTTGTATGATTTTCTAAAAGGGGGACTGATCGTTAGATCGTTTTGTGTATTCAGGGCAGAGTTAAACCAAAGCAGGTATTTCAAGGGGGGTGAGTTAGGATGGAAATAAGTATTACTCAATAGTCGATGGAACTTTATTTTTTAATGCTAAAAAAGAAGGAAGATGAAAAAGTTTTACGTGTTTTTGTTGATAAGTAGCTTTCTGGCTAGTGGCGTGGGGAAAGCGCAATATACAAGTACCGGATCAGGGGGGTATTTTACCGATGCAGGTACATGGACTGGTTCAGCGCCGGATAAAGCTGTAGATGCCGATTTTTTTATTAATGGTAACGTTGATTTTGATGATGATATTTCTATAATAGGCGGAGATGGAAACAGTGCTGTGAATGATGGCGGGTATTTGGAAATTCAGAATGGTAAAACACTTATTTTAGATACGAAAGATTTCTACGTGAAGTCAGGAGGGATTCTGGAAATTACCGGTGACTTCGAGGATGATAAGCATAATATTTTTGTGGAGGAAGGGGGGAAGCTGATTGTCCATGGAAACATGGTGTTGACAAAATTGGGTTCACAAATAGCCGGTACTGTGGTGGTATTGGGGGATGTGGAATTGAAAAACATAGAAATAACGGCCAGCGGTATCCTGGTTGTCGGAGGAGATTTGTTTGAGATTAATGCAGGGCAAAATAATTATGGTGGCAGTATTTATATACTTGATCCGGATGCCATTGTAGATATTCCTGGGAGCATAACTGCCGACCCTGGAGATGTTGAGGACCTGTATGATGATATTGGGAGCTTTGGGGAGCCCATTGACGATACATTAGGGGATCACATGGATGAATTAACCCAGGAAAATAATTGGCAGGGTGATGATACGGGGGCTGAAACCCAATGGATGAATGATGCCAATTGGTCAGGAAGTACGCCTGATGCACTGGATAATATAATTATACCTTCTGGTAAGAGTTATTATCCGGAACTTAGTGGGGATGTAACAATAGCAGGTTTAACGGTTGAGGCCGGGGCTGAGTTAACCATTGCTGCCGGCAGTAGTGTTACCATAATAAGTGATGTAAGCATTGAGGGTGATTTCATTGTGAAGAATACCGTCAGCCAGCCAACCTCGGTTATTGTTAATGGTACTGTTACAGGAAATGTTACATCTGAATGGACGTATGAGTCAGGTCGGTATTGGTATGTGGGCCATACAACTTCTAATCCGTCAATAGCCAGTTATGATGCCATAGTGGGTGATGCGAATAACAATGATTACGTGCTGTATAGTTATAATGGAGCCTGGGTCAATGAAACCGGTACCGCTACATTTAGTGATCCTCTAACAGGCTATTGTGTGAAAGTCAGTGAGGAGGGATCTGCCATCTCTCATACAGGCCCTTTAAATTCGGGCGATTTTAGTAAGACACTTTCTGCTGGCTGGCAGTTAATAGCAAATCCCTATGCTTCCTATTACCAGTTGATAACAGATGCCGGGAATGGGGCGGAGTTTATTAACACAACTGGAGATATCTATATCCGTACAGGTGCTACTCCGGAGACGCGAACCTATTCTACTTTTAATACAGTATCAGGTATAGGTTCACCTGCTGGTTTCAGCGGGATTATTGCCCCATCACAGTCTTTCTGGGTAAAAAGAAGTCAGGCTGGTGATATTATTATGAGTGAAGAAAACCGGGTGCATGATTCTGCTTTATCTTCCTTAAAGGCAGCCAGGACTGGTGAGGTTAATACCCTGCGTTTTAAGCTCAATAACAGTGAAGATGAAATGGTGATTGCATTTCGGCAAGGAGCTGGCACAAACTTCTCTCGTATGGATTCAGAAAAGCGTTTTGATGGGAATGATCAGTCATACATATACACGATCAAAGATGGGATAAGTACAGTGATTAATGTATTACCACTTGATAATGCAAACATTAGCATTCCAATTGGAATAAATACCTTAAAAGGAAATCATACCTTAAGCATTTCAGGTGTGAGTTCTCTTGAAATAAGTGATGAAATATGGCTTGAAGATACCCATAGTGGGGAGTTGATTGATATGAAAGCGGTTTCGGATTATAGGTTTACTACGAACGATGAGGTGGATGAAAGTCGCTTCGTTCTTCATCTTAAGCATGCTGTTTCAACAGGAATTGAGGAGTTAGTCGATGAAGAAACACGAGATGAAAAGGATGAAATTATTATTTATTCCAAGGCGAACATTGTTAAGGTAAAAGTGGAAGGCATTCAAGATATTGAATCGGTTAATGTGGTTGTTTATTCGATAAAAGGTGGACAGGTAGTTAATGAAACGTTTAATGGTAACGACATAGAAATACCATTACCGGTTGTTACGGGCCATTACATTGTAAAGGTGAAAGCGAAAGGACGTAACAAACAATTAATGAACAATGCATTGTTGGTGATCAGGAAGCTGTAAAATAATACACCTTATCTATTATAGCCGTCTCATTTATTGCAGCTGGCCTTTATTTATACCTGGTTTTTGCCTTGACACGAAAAAGCTTACGTCTTATATTGTTTTCATCCTTTTTCGATCATTTACACCAATTAAAAACAATCAGTCATGCGGAATTACTACATCCATAAAATGTCACGACGAGCAAAAGTATTGGCTTACTCGCTTTTCATAGTATTTTTTACATCCGTTGTGACAAGTGCACAAACAACCACCTGGTATTCTTTGGCTAGCGGGGATTGGAACGATCCGGATATTTGGACCCAGGATCCGGCCGGTGCTGTTCCGGTGAATCCCTCCGGCGAATATCCGGATGATGTGAATGATAATATTGTTATACTGAGTGGTAAAACAGTGACCATTCCCGACGGAGTGACTCCTTATGATGTGCCTTTGAACGATTTGGATAACCTTAGTTGTGGAATTATTACCATTGAAGGGCAGCTCGACATTCGAACTTCCCAGGGACATACTTATACTGAAATAAGGGGATCGGGTCGAATTCTTCTGGCCGGTGATAATTTTCCGGCCGGAGATGCTACCGATTTTATTACGGAGGGAGAGGATGAAGGAACTGTTGTGTTTTATGGAAATGATTTTACGCTTTCCGCTGCGGATACATTTTATAACTTAGAGGTAGATATGACGGCCGGTCAAACAGTCTCAATAGCGGCTGATTATACTTTAAATGGAAACCTTCTGATAAAGGGTGGTACATTGCAACTGGGAGATGCTACTACCACCAAATACACATTAACGGTGAATGGAAATACGACTGTGAATAGTGGAACATTCATCTCGGTAGGGTCAGGTGTGGGTATTTCCGGTGTTTCGTTCAGTGATTTTCACCACCTTATTTGTTATGGTGATATCCTTAATAATGGATCGATACGGTTAACGAACCAGGCCAATCCGGTTTATAATGCCTATTCTACGAGCGGAGCTGCTATTTTAACTATGCAGGGAACAACGAATAATAATTTTACATGTAACGGTACTACCGATCTTTATCGATTGGTAGTAAATAAAGGATCTGATCAAACTTATGAGGTTTTTATTTCTGCTTCAGCGGAAGGGAATTTCAGATTATATGGGCGAAACAATGCTTCGGGTGAAGCCACAAAAGGGCTTTATCTTCAAAATGGTACTTTGAAACTGGGCGGTTCTGTTTTTATTCCCACTTTAACGGAGGGCGGTTCCGATTTTGTTATTCCGGGAACGGCTGCTTTGTGGTTATCTGGTGCCGGTGTAAAGGTATACTCAACGGCACGTTCAGATGCTGAAACACTTGTTGGCGGCATTCAGGGAACGGGCGTGGATGGAACTGCCACAGGTTCGCAATCCTTTTCGGTATATGGTAAATTTCGTCAGACCGACGGGATATTTGATTCTAATTCCCATGGATTTGTGGTGTGGAACACCGGGAATGCCATCATTTTAATTGAAGGGGGCACGGTTGAAACGCCTGGCTTGAGAAGTGCCGGGGGATCAACCGGTAAATACTCCTACATACAAACTGGTGGAACGGTGACCATGTATGGCGATATTGACAGTGATGGCATTGAAGCCACGTCAGCTACCTTTAGTATTAAAGGATCAGATAATATATTCATGATGTCAGGAGGTACCTTGGAGATTCTCGATGCCAATTATGTAACTGCCGCAGGTTATGATCGGGCTTTTGAAGTGGAGTCGGCAGATGGTAACTACAATGTAAGCGGTGGAACAGTTCGGTTTAATTATCCCAATACAACCGGTGGAAACAGCTATTACATTTCCAGTACGGCACCATTGTATAATTTTGAGTTGGATAATCAGGGTGGAAGTGCTACAAATGTATTTCTTGAAAATCAGGATTTGGTGGTATTAGATGATATCACCATCAATGGAAACTGTGCATTGGATGTCACCATGTCAAACATTGATATGTACATTGGGCACGATTTCAACCTGGCTACAGGAGGTTCATTTAATGCCCGCTCGAATACTGTTTATTTCAACGAAGGTTCAAACTCCCTTGTGGATAATACCCCCGCCATAACTTTTAATGATGTGGTGGTGGATAAGGATGACATAGTAACACCGGATACCTGGTACGAAGTTGAATTTGGCGGAGCAGGAGCTGTGACGATTGGAGGGAACCTCACAGTGACACAAGGGGAATTTAATGTAGGAGCTTTGGACGTATCTCTTCAAGGCAATATTGAAATATCAGATGGTAATATTACTAGTGAGGTGGGAGGTGTACCTTCTACCGGAACCATTCTTTTAAATGGTTCTTCTCAACAGACCTTAAAAGGAAAAGTCGGGAAAAATCCATCTTTCGGAGCCATTCAACTTAATAACACCAATGGAATTGCTTTGCTAAGTCATGTCGATGTGGAGTCTTTTAGTTTTTTAAGTAATAGAGTGGTGGATCTGGATCGATATAATCTGGACATTTCCACTGCTGATTATACTGCGGGTACATGGAGCGCATCAAGAATGTTCCGTACTGCAGGTGCTGCTTCGAATAGTGGATTAACGCTTCCAATTGTATTAGATGGCTCAACTTATTCAGATGATGTGATTCAGATATTTCCACTTGGTACAGCTAGTGGTTATACGCCGGCTACCATTCGGGTGGATGGAACATTAACGGATATTGGTGAAATGACAGTGGTGCCTGTAGATGACAATCATCCGACTACCATTACTGATTTTTTATCTTTAGATTATTATTGGAAAGTGGAGTATACTGGTCTTTCAACTGTGACAGCTAATGATATGCGCTATGTGTTAACATATTATACTGCTATTCCAACAGGTGGTTCATGGAGGGGCTGGGTGTTGAATGATAATAATTGGAATGATTATGTGGGAATAAATTCAGGGAATGATCTTGATTTTAATTTTGGAACATATCTAACATTAGACTATACATGGGGATCAAATGTAAATTTTAATGCTCCAAAAACATTTTATAGCAGGGCTGATGGACAATCGGGTGGTAGTGCCCAATTTGATGATAGAGATTCATGGACTGAAGATCCTGATCATGATGGTTCAAGAGGTACCAGGTCCCCGCTTTGGTATGATTTCTGTGTGCTTGGTGGAGCCAATGGAGCTAATCATACTATAATCATTGATGGTAATGATGATGCATCGCAAGTGTATGTGAAAGGAAAATCAGAAACCGGAATCTCCGCCGGAGACCCGCCTACTTTGCAGATGACAGGTGTTGGGACTGGCACCGATTTAGAGTTTGTTAAAGGATTGGGACGTGTTTATTCTACAGATGGTACTGTTCCGGATGCTGATTTTTCTGATATATGTGGCAATACAGAAGCTATTTTTGAATACGGAGGTGCTGGTTCCTACGACATCACCATTTCATCGGATATACCCTATTATCCGAATTTGTATTTAACCGGATCTGGTTCAAAGAGTGGGGATAATGATGATCTTCTTGTTAATGGTGATTTGTTTGTGGATGATGCTACATTTAACGTGAGTTTATACGCTAATGGCGATGTAACGATCTTTGATGATATTATTATTAATACTGGTGATTTGGTGTTGCCCAATGGTGTCACACGGATTCTTAATATTGCCGGAGATATTACTTTCACAGGGAATGGTGATTTTAGGGTGAATACAGGAGGATCTGCTCGTGAACATCAGTTAAATCTGGAAGGTAACATCACTCAGGGAGATGGCAATATTGATTTTTTTGCGACAGCAAATGCCAATGTTAATTTTATCGGAACGGAAACGGCTACAGTATCTAAATCAGGAGCTGGAACCACCGATTTTTATAAGTTACATATCGATAAGCCTTCCGATAAAAAAGTACAGTTTACCGGTGCATTCACTCTCAATGGACCAACCAATGGCACAACCAAAGCATTGGATCTGCAATCCGGAGAATGTCATTTGGATAACAGTGGTATTAATATAGATTTAAGTACGGGAGGAGGTGATTTTAAAATTGCTACAGGAACTACCTTACGTGTCGATAATGGAGCCACAGTGAATGTGAGTGGTACTACAACAGGCATCTGGCTCGATGATGCCTTAATCATTGACAACAGTGGTAAGGTTTATTGCAATGGTGGATCCGATAACTACATCGAATATTCGGCATCAGGCAATGCTTCTATTTGGGTGGGAGATGCAGGTGAGTTATTGGTCGGATCTCAAATCAGACGGAATGATGTGACTGAGGAAGGAATTATGTCATTCACCCAGGCCAAAGCCACCAGTACAATCATAATTGGTGAGGATAATGCACCGACCAACGACCGGGGAGTGTTTGAAATATTAAATGCCGGTAGTTCATTTACGCAAACCGAAACCGGAAGTAACATCACCATAGTACGCAGTCAGACAACACCATCAAAAGCTGCATTACTGTTTGATCCCGCCACATCGTTCATTGCTGCTGGTGCAGGATTTACCATCGGAAATGCATCTACTCCGGCCGGGCAAACCATTGGAATATATGCCGGACAAAACCTGATGGACCTGATTATTGAAGGTGCTAATGCCCCAACAGCCAAGGCATGGATTGTACCCATTACATTTGATGGAAACCTGACTATTAATACCGGTGCCTTTGATGCCAATGGATTGGATGTTACGTTACAAGGCAATCTGACCAATAGTGGGACTTATACTGCAAATGGCAATACAACTTATTTAGAAGGGGCATCCGACCAAACCATAACGGGAAATACAACATTTTATAACCTGGTGAAACAAACAACAGCAAATGCTTTAAATATTGGTGCCGCCACAGCAGTTACAGTGACAAATGATTTAGATCTGCAAACAGGATCATTAAACACCGGTGATAATACCATTTCGGTCGCCGGAGATTTGACCAATGAAATAATAACCTCCAGTACCGGTGCCAGCCAGGGGATTTTGTTGAATGGTACCGATATTCAGGAGATCGGTGGTGGTGGATCCTATGATGTGCTAACAATTAATAACAGTAATGGGATTGTTTTACCTACTCAATCAGGCTCCATCAATTTTATAGACCGGTTAAGAATGGTTGATGGTGTGTTTGATATTGGTCGTAACTTATTGGTACTTGAAGAAAACGGATATGTGGAAGAGGTCAATCCATTTTCGGCCACCAATATGATACAGACTAATTTATCTTTTGTGGATGCGGGAATAGAGAAATTTTTTCCGGTGATTACCGCATCTACTAACTATACTTATCCTATTGGTTCATTGGGTAAATATACCCCTGTTGACATGGATATTACCAATAACGGTAATAATACCGGATCGATTAGGGTAAAAGCAGCCAATGAACGGCACATCAGTATTATTGATGACCCGGGGACGCCCTATGATGATACACAAAATGTATTACAGTACAATTGGACATTGGATGCCACCGGTATAGAGGGTTTTAGTGCATCAGTGGTCATGACTGGTGATGCCGGAGATGTTTTAGTAACTGCACCCAATACTTCTGCTGATTACATTACAGCACGTATCCTTTTAGGTAGTGTTGATTGGAATAAGTTTAACATTACGGATTTCAATGAAGCAACCACAGAGCTGACATT
The DNA here is from genome assembly GCA_016342595.1 of Marinilabiliaceae bacterium. Classification (GTDB taxonomy): domain Bacteria; phylum Bacteroidota; class Bacteroidia; order Bacteroidales; family Marinilabiliaceae; genus JAEINY01. The sequence goes on along the minus strand of JAEINY010000121.1, from coordinate 7,183 downwards.
TACCTTTTCTGGTACCGATGATTTAGGGATTGATGGTGATTATACCGCAGGAGTATCGGATGCTATACCAGATCAGGTACCTGCGTTCATAACAGTTGCCAGCGGACCATGGACAACAACAACCACCTGGGCTATTTATGATCCGGATATTCCGTCAACAGGTGCTCCGGGTGTTGGCGTGCCGGCCGGCGGACCTCGGGGTAGTATCATATATGTCGATCACAATTTAACATTCCCGGTAAACTTTGAAGCGGCTTATCGTACAGTTGTCAATGCCTCAGGAGTGATTGATATTGCCAGTTCTATCGGCCACCGCTTAGGTGATGTGTCCGGAACGGGTATCATTAAATTGGAAAACGGGGATTTACCGGCAGGTGTTTATAATGATTTCTTTTCTGCAACAGGGGGTACTCTTGAATACACCGGAAGCGGCAGTTACGATATTTTAGGATCAATTACAGCATTAAATAATTTAGTGTTAAGCGGAACGAATGAGAGAAGGTTCCCGGATCTTGACATTCAATTATTAGGGGATTTAACCATGAGCGGAGCTGATGTCGTGAATACTAATAATAGGAATTTATCTGTTCAGGGTGATATTCGTTTTTCTGGTGGTACTTATGATGCAGGTACTGCAGTTGATAGCAAAGTGCCAACAATTACATTGAATGGCAGTTCATTGCAGTCTGTTTATGGAGCTGTACATTTTACTTCTGCCGGAGGCGGTGCACTCTACGATCTTAAAATAGACAATGCATCAGGTGCCGATATTGTTAATGATATGGAAGTATCCGATAAATTAATCCTGACAAATGGTGTGTTGAATACTGCTGCCGGTGGTAGCCTGACGGTGACGAATTCGTTGGCTGCGGCGGTGACCGGTGGTAGCAATACCGCTTATGTGCAGGGGGCGTTGGGTAAATCCATCAATAATGGTGACAATTTCACATTTCCCGTGGGTGATGCTTTGCGCTATGGACCAATTAATGTAGCAACGGATGGTACATCCGGTGGAATTTGGGAAACGCAATATTTCAATCACAATCCTGGCGATGATGCCAAAGATCCGGATAGTTTTACCGGCGATGTGGCTTATGTCAGTCACAATGAGTACTGGCGAATTCAATCGCCTGCGGCTGGAAATGCCACCTTAACTTTGAATTGGGATGAGTTAAGTGGCGTTACTCCGGATGGAAACTTTAGAGTTGTTGAATGGGCTGATTTGGCTACAGACGCCTGGCAGGAAGTCGCAATCGGTGCACCGGTTGGTGATGAAACCGGAGGTAGTGTTGCCACTTCGTCAGCAATGGTTTTCAATGAGTTTGTGGATGGTAATTTCTATACCTTTGGTACCATCTTAGTGCCATCATATTCTTGGGAAGGCGATGACCCGGGAACACCAACGGATTGGTTTACTGCCGAAAATTGGAGTGGTGGAATCGTGCCTAATGCAGCATCTGATGTGACCATTGTCAATGTGGCTAATGATCCGGAGATTGATAATACCGCATTGGTGCAGGTAAACGATTTGACCATCAATGCAGGGGCTACTTTAACCTTATTGGAGGGGGGACGAATGACCGTGAATGGCAACTCGATTACAAACAATGGTTTGAATATTGAAAACACAACAATAAATCCTTCATCATTTATCCATTTAGGAAGTGTAACAGGTGATGTGGTTATCCAATGGAGTTATCCTGAAGAACGTTATTGGTATATCGGGCACACCATATCCAATGTTACTATTGCCAATTATGAGGCTCTGGTAGGTGGTGGAAATGCTTATTTACTTTATGAATATAACGGAGCATGGAATAACCTGACGGGTGTGGGCGATGGTTTTGCTGAACCTTTGGAAGGGTATGCATTAAGAATCAGAGATCCGGGAGCAACAGTGACGCATCAAGGCAGTTTAAATGTATTGGATTATACAGGCGTGAATGCCCGTACACTTTCTACAGGATGGCACTTGATTGCCAACCCATATGCTTCTTATCTCGATATAGAGAGTTCGGATGATTGGGAGTTTGGGGGTGCTGATTCAACTATTTATACCCGAACAACTGTAGGGGCTGAGCGGACAGTTGCGACTTACAATGTGGTTGAAAAAGTGGGAACAAATGGAGGTACCCGGTATATTACTCCGGGTCAATGTTTTTGGGTGAGGCATATTGGGGCAGATGAATTTGGGATTGCATCCGGTGCCAGAACACATGCAAGCGGTCAGTTGAAAAGTGAATCTTCTGAACCAGATGACATTTTCAGATTGTCCATGACGAATCGATATACTACCGATGAAACCCTTATTTTATTCCGAAATAGTGGGGCCAATACATTGACCGGTTCGGATTCACACAAGCGGTTTGAAAGCAGTGCTACTATTCCGATGGTTTATAGTTTGAAGAATGAAAATTCGCTCGTTATTAATACGATGCCTTTGGTGGAGGAGGAAACGATTATTCCATTGGGTTATAAAGTGGGTGAAACAGGTGCCGGTGAAATGACTTTGGCAGTGAGTAACATTGATCTGTTTCTACCACAGATATCGGTTTATTTAGAGGATAAGGTATCAGGCAAATGGATAGATATGCGTCAGCAACCATCTTATACCTTTAAAACTTCTGCGACCACTAATAATGACCGATTTATTTTGTACTTTAGAGAGTCCGTTTCCACACAAAATGAAGCAGAACAAGCGGAGCAATTATCGCAGATTTTAATCTACTCAATCGGCAATAAAGCCATTATAAAGGTGCCGGATGAGTTGTTAAGGCTTTATAAAGGTGAGGGACGGGCACGAATACATAGTATAAAAGGAGAGTTGTTAGTGGATGTACCAATTACGAGGACACATACTGAGCTGAGCTTGCCCGATGGCACCGGATTATATTTGGTAAAAGTGGCGGTAGGATCTAAAGTACAGGTTCGAATTGCGAAAATAGTAAAGTTTATTCCATAAGATAAATGCTGTTTTTAATTTATAGAAAAGCCGGAGATTTGATCTCCGGCTTTTCTTTTTATATAGTGAACAGTGGAAGGAGATGGAGAATGTTTATTTATCTACGTTTCTTTAGCTTTAAGCATTAAAAACCGGTTATTAGTAACAAATTGATGTAAATCATGTTTTAAGCCATAACCCCTAGGACGTTATTGCGTAGAAACAGCAAACCTCATACAGAAAAATTTGGATAAAGGGAAAACAAAAGAAAATGATCTCAGGAAATTGTTCAAACGGTTACCATAGAGATAAGAATAGAAGAGGGAAAAATTTAAAATAAATGATATTATATCCATTAATCTTTATCCGAAAAGGTAAGGGTTTTATGAATTGTGCAACATAATGATTTTGCACAATTAGCCACTGATTATCTTCTTTGGATGAGTTGTTTAGGAGTTATGTGTGGTGATGATATCCAATCGATTTCAATGTAAGAAAATAAAAAAGTGTAATAAATATAAATAAATCTATGAAGCAAATGTACTTTTTCGATTTCTCTAAATCAATGAGAATAATGCTTTTAATGGCTATAATCGGATTTTTACTTCTTCCGGGCAATCTATTATCACAAAACGGTCCCGGAGGTATTGGGACGTTGACCGGTACAGGAACGCTTAAAGCATGGTATAAAGCCGATGCCGGAGTCACCTATGACGGAACAAACAAGGTATCTGATTGGCGAAATACAGTAAACGTCGCAAATTTGGACATTTTTGCTACCGGCGGGTTAATGCCGGATTACATTTCCTCCGGTCAAAATGGAAAACCGGTCGTTAGTTTTGCCGGTTCCAACCGCTTAACAACAGCTGTTAATTTGAATAGTAACTATTTCCCTACTAATGCTGCAACTACCTTTGTGATTAGTAAGGCCGATAATACCACTCAGTTATCCAAGATTTACGGTACCCATCCGTTAGAGGGAAATCGTTTTTTAGCACACTTACCATGGGGCGGTAAATATTATTTTGATATTGGTACCTGTTGTACCAAACCTGCAAGGGTTTTTGATGAGTTTGGTTCAGCCGGAAGTTATTCCATTTGGTCCTATAATGCCAATTCTGCTTTGGGAAAAACGGTGTTTAAAGACAATAATCAGGTAGGTCATGAAGCCGGGATAAATACCTATTCATCACATGCTTCTCATCAGTTTCAGTTAGGTGACAGTTATTCAGGTGATATTGCTGAGATGATTCTTTTTACCGAACGGATTAATTCGGCACAACGTAATATTATCACTAACTATTTAAGTGCCAAATATAACATTGCATTGGTATCAGGTGATTTATATTCAGATGTGAATTACAGTTACGATGTGATTGGAATCGGACAGGAATCAGACGGAGCACAAAGCGAATCGGCAGCTGCCGGATTCTATATTCAGGCCAACGGTAATTTCAACAATGGTGATTACCTGATGGCAGGCCATAATAATACTGTCAATGATGGAGATACAGGAGCCGATGTTCAGGGTGATGTAACCGAAAGATGGAAAAGAGACTGGTATTTGGAGAAAACAGGCTCGCTGGATGCGAAAATAACCTTTGATTTTCGGGAAGGGATGCTTGATGCCGGATATCCGGGAATAGCTACAAACTATGTATTGTTATACCGGGCCGGGAACAGCGGCAACTACAGTGAGGTAGCCACTTCTTCGGTGGCACTGGGAGATGCCGATCAGATTGTTTTTGAAGTATCCGATGCGAATCTGCCAACTGGTTATTATACCTTGGGCTCAACGAACGGTGCGGAGAGCCCGGTAATGGGGAAAAACGGAACCACTTTCTATGCCTGGTTAAATGACAGCTGGGATCGCAAAGAAACCTGGTCGACACAGGAAAATATTCATACAACCAACGGATTTACCCCTTCCACATCGCCTACTGCATCTATTGACAAGGTGGTGATTAAGAGTAATGTCACGGTTGAAGTGAAAACCAATAATAAATCCAATGCCTCATTGGAGGTTCGTGGTTCGCTTGATTTTAAATCCACAACAGGCCATCACTGGGATGTTATTTCAGGTAATGGCCGGATTCTGCTGGAAAAAGATAATTTCCCGACAGGTGATGCCTCACGGTTTATTTCTGCAGGGCAGGATGAAGGAACGGTGGTTTACCAGGGGCCAGGTTTTGAGCTCAATACGGAACGTGAGTTTTTTAATCTGGAGATCAACCTGGATGCGCCTGCTACTGTTCTGACCCTGAAAAACAATCTGGATGTAAACGGTAATTTGGTTATCAATCGGGGGGTGCTGAAGATCAATGATGCTTCAACTACCGGTTTGGAAGCCACCGTAGACGGAAACGTGTGGATTCAATCCACGGGATCTATCGAAACCGGTTTGGGTAATGCGCGTCATGAATTCAACCTGTATGGTGATTTCACCAATAATGGGAGTGCAAAATTTACCAATCTTACGGTGGCTAAGACTGATTCAGAAGCTACCAATGGTATTGTGGACTTTAACCTGTTGAACGGGGCTGCCGATCAGGCTATACAATTGAACGGCCCCACCAATTTTTACCGCATTGAAATCAACAAAGGAACGGATGATACCTACATCGCTTCTATTGATGCCGACGATACGGATTATTTTAATCTGTTTGGATATGCCAACGAGAACCATTCAGGAGATCAGCCCTATCGTTCAACCAATAGCAATGCACTGGGATTGATTGCCGGAACAGTAAAACTGGGTGCCAATATTAATATCGGGGCTTTGAGCAACAGCGGGAATTATGATATTCCCGAGCGTGCCAGGTTTTGGGTTGATGGTGCCACCGTTTTGAATAACGGAGGTAGTTCTACTGTGCCCTATGGAACCTTGCAGGTTTCAGCAGGTTTATTCGAATCTAAAGTATCCAGTGGTATTTGTACCCGAAAAAATGGAGTGATTAAAGTAGAGGGGGGTGTGGTTAATACCAATGTTATTCGTACTTCTGTTTTAGGATCATCCAATGTGGGGGGCTATGTGCAAAGCGGGGGAACCATGAATTTGGTGGCCGGTTCCATGTCCAGCGACTATTATCGCTTCAGCATGACCTATCCCGGTAATGTGTTTAACATGAGCGGAGGTACACTTCATATTCATCAATCAGGTGGAAAGGGAGGTATCTTCATCAATTCCGATCCTTCTAATGTGAATGTAACAGGCGGAACTGTTATATGTGACATCAGTGCCGATAGTCACTTTAACATCACTTCCCGTGCACCGTTTTACAATTTGCGTTTGACCAACTCTGCCGGTAATAATTACAATCATGTGCTTTCTGCTGCTGTTGATGTGGCTTCTACCAATGAAAATGTAAGTGCTCAGCCATTGGTTGTGTTAAATGATTTCAGCATTGAAGCCAACTCTTTTTTGTACCATAACGATCAGGATATTACAGTAGGGCGTAACATGTCAATTGCCAGCAATGCCCAACGTCAGAGTGAAAATGGAACTAATAATTATGGTTTGTGGTATTATGATAATGCCAGTGCACACAATACATTAACCTTTAATGGTACTGAAGATGGAGAGTTCTACATCGGGCATACTGAAAATGACGATTACGAACTGTATGTCTGGAACATGACGGTGAATAAACCGGCCGGGAAAAAACTGACTATCAAAGGAGATACTCAAAAAGAAGCGGCTAATGTTAAGCAGGATTATTTCGCGCGCCTTTTATTGGTGCAGAACAATATGAATATTGACCGCGGGATATTGGATCAGGGAAAACAATCCATTCGCTTATATGGGCCGCTGAATGTAAAAGGTGAGGGGCAATGTGGTGAATACATTCACGGAACTACACACATTGATGCTTTAATCATGTTTAAAGATGCCGATATACAGGTTAATACCGAAAAAGGGGCCATTTTAGGAAACATCAAAATGAATCCGGCTCCCAATACTGAAATCATTACTTTAACCAGTGATGTGATCATAAAGCGCATCAGTTATTACTATGGGCGAATCAACATGGGGCCTTATAACCTGAAGTTGGATTATTTGCATCGTGAGGGGACCACAGATCCATATCTTGTGACGGATGGTAGAGTGGGAAGTGAAATGTTTTACGGCGATGGAAATGCCTCCGATGGTGGATTTACGATGTATATTCCCGGCGGTACGGCTAATAATTCGGATATTGCTTTCCCGGTAGGTGTATTGGGAAAATATACTCCGGTTAAGCT
>JAEINY010000120.1 GCA_016342595.1 Marinilabiliaceae bacterium | reverse complement strand
GCTAGCTTCAGATAAGTCCATCATATTTATGCCACCAAACCAGGTGCCTAACCATAAGTTATCATTACTGTCAATTAAGGATGTTAGGATATAGTCGGAGTTGAGGCTATTTCTTTTATTCTGAGAATAGACAAATTGCTCAACAGATACTTCCGGTTTATCCAGGTTTAATTTAAACAAGCCATTCCCTTCTGTACCGATCCAAATATTATGAGAGTGTACTGAAATGGAACGTATAATGTGGTTATGTAAGCTCCAGGGAGAATCTATACGAAGGGTCCTATTATAATTCAGATCATTCAGATGCGCCAGGCGATAAAGTCCTTTGTCTGTTCCAATAAGAAGTGAGTTGTTATAAGCTGAAAAAGCATATACTTTAGTGACGTTTGATATTTTAAGGGGAAAATCGATAATATATTCATCGGCTACCTTTTTTATACGGGTTATTTTTTCACTATTATCGCCAGCAAATGTATTATCTCCAATTGAGCAGAGCGCATCAATAGGGCCTGATAACTGCGCCACGTTCGTCCATACGGTACTCCTGTTTTGATGTATGAATGTAAAAAGCTGCGTTTCTTCTGAACAGTATAGTTCGCCTGTTTCTGTTCCTAACCAAATGTTACCGAGCGTGTCTTTGCTAATAATTGACACTGATAATAGTCTATCAATGTTATTAACCTTTGTTTTAATTGGTGTTATCTCTTCTTTGTATTTGTTATAAAGAAATAATCCTTTGTCAGTGGTTCCAATAAGCAGAAAACCTTTTTTTATAGGTAAAACAACAGATACTTTATTGCTAAAACCCGATGTATTGTATTGGTTATAGACTGTAAAATCGGTGCCGTTGAATACATTTAATCCGAGGTTGGTGCAGGCATATATTAATCCTTCATCATCTTCGGCCAACCAGTCGACATTATTAAATGATAAACCATCTCTGGTTTTATATTGGATGAATATATTTTCATCGGCAAAAATGGTTCCGGATACGATTAAAAGTATTCCAGTAAATACTAAAAAAAGTTTACTCATGCGCATGTAATTGTTGATGTGAAAATACCACTTTTCGCGTTAAATGACAGCTGGTTTCAGAATTTGTGTCAGCATTTTCCGAATCAGTGTTAGGCTTCCGAAAAGGTGATAGAGGTATGCTGAATTCATTCTAACACGATAGATTCAATGTGAATAGCTTTGTTCTATCCAAAAATTAATCTAAGTAATTTTCACATGAAAAAAAATCTATTTGTAGCCTTTGCGCTTTTGATGATGGGGGTGTCAATGATGGCCCAATCGCTCCCAATAAAAGGGAAAGTGACAGATCAGGAAGGGGTACCTATTCCGGGTGTCAGTATTTTAATAAATGGCACTAGCACCGGAACGATCACCGACATTGATGGATTATTCAATTTTAATGTATCGTCTTCGGATGATGTGCTTGTATTTTCATTTATTGGGATGAAAACACAGGAAATTACTGTTGGCAGCACAACGGAGTTTAATGTGGTGTTGGAAAATGATGTAGTGGGGTTGGAAGAGGTCGTTGCCATAGGTTATGGTACGGCTACCAAAAAAGATCTGACCGGATCAGTGACCAGCGTGCGGATAGAGAATTCGCCCATTGCGTCCCTGCCTAATGTGAATGCGATGCAGGCCCTTCAAGGCACCACCTCGGGTGTGAATATTGCCCAGGCAACAGGTGCGGGTGCTAGTCCTGCGATTGTCATACGTGGACAAAATTCCATTGCAGCTAATAATCAGCCCTTGATTGTGCTGGATGGGGTTATCTTCAGTGGCAGCATGAATGAAATCAATACCAATGATATTGCTACCATTGATGTATTGAAAGATGCCAGTGCAACAGCTATATATGGTTCTCGTTCTTCCAATGGGGTGATCATGATTACAACTAAAAAAGGAAAATCGGATAAACCAACCATTTCGTTTAATACTTATTTGGGAGTACAGGATTGGACCCGTCGACCCGATATGCGAAATGGCGAACAGTTTTTTCAGTGGCGTAAAGATAATGCGGCTATCAGAGGAATGGAGGATTTGGCTCCTGAAAATATTCTCTGGCCTTTGGAATACAAAGCCTACAGTGAAGGGCATGAAATGGATTGGATGGAAGAAATAACGCAGTTTGCTCCGATCCAAAACTACCAGGCCAGTGTGTCAGGTAAAACAGAAAAGACGAATTACTATGTGTCGGGATCTTACCTTGATCAGCAAGGGGTGGTTGAGAATGACTCTTACGAGAACTTGTCTTTTGTGGCCAAGTTGGAGAATAACATTACCAGTTGGATGAAGTTTGGTGTCAACATTTATTACAGCCAAATGGATTATTCAGGTAACTCGCCGGCTTTGTATGATGCTACTTATATGACGCCTTATAGCTATAAATATGTGGAAGGGTACGACAATCAGATGCAACGATACCCTACAGGTTCAACATCTTTGCCTAATCCCTATTTTGGTAACCCGGGTGTGGGACGTCTTGGTACCATTGATGACGATATGGATAAGTCATACAGTATACGGGGTAATGGCTATTTTAATGTGGATGTACCTTTTGTAAAAGGCTTGAGTTGCCGGTTAAACTTTAATAAAAGAAGAGTTGAATCTGAAAAAGGAATGTTTCATTATGAGCATGCTGAGGTTAATACCCTTATTCCTGAGGAAATAGAAGATCCGACCAGGTTTTTAAATAAAGCCTATGGTGCACGTACTTCTGATGCTTCTTCGGGATGGCTAATCGATAATCTGCTCACGTACAAGAAAAAGGTAGGCGATCATTCTATTGATCTGTTATTGGGGTATACCAGAGAATATGATAGTTACACAAGTACTTCATATGCAGCAAGTGATTTTGCCGAAGCAGGAACGACGGTATTAGGTTGGAACGGACTTTATCTGGGAAGCAATGTGATTAAAGATGGCTCCTTGAACTTTTATCCTGATTATGACATGCGTAATAAGTATCCTTCTTTTTATGAGTCAAGTAATGTAGGGTATATTGGTCGAGCTAACTATAACTATAAAAGTAAGTACCATGCGACCTTGAATTTCCGAAGGGATGGTTTCTCAGGATTCTCTGAAGGACGTAAGTTTGGAACCTTCCCTGGGGGATCAATCGCTTGGACCATCAGTGAAGAGCCATTTATTAAGGATAATACGCAAGTGTTGGATTACCTGAAGTTACGAATGTCGTACGGTAAAAATGGTAACCAAGGCATTTCACCTTATGAAACTTATGCGCGTATTGGTACGGGTAATACTGTGTTTGGTGATCAATCATTGACATACTCATACCCATCAACCCTTTCCAATTTAACACTTTCGTGGGAAACGACGACGGCGCTTAACTTTGGAGTGAACTTCGCACTGTTTGGAGGTCGTATCGCTGGTAATCTGGACATGTATAAAAGTGAGACCACCGATCAGTTACTGACGCGTAAGTTGCCAATTATGACCGGTTATGATCAGATCAGAACCAATATTGCCAAGGTTGAGAATAAAGGATTTGAGTTTACCTTGAATACACAGAATATCAAATCGGCGTCAGGTTTTAGTTGGGATACCGGTATCGTATTCTGGTTGAACAGAAATAAACTGGTAAGTTTATACGGTGATATAGATGGCGATGGTGTGGAAGATGATGATTTAGGGAATGATCTTTTTGTTGGTAAACCATTGGGTGCCATTTATGACTTTACCGCCGATGGTGTGGTGCAGACGGAAGATACCGAGTATATCAATACCTATGGTTTTCAGCCCGGTGATATGAAATTTAAAGACATTAGCGGTCCGGATGGCGTGCCTGATGGTGAAATAACTGCCGATGACCGGTCTATTATTGGCTATGCTCAGCCAAAGTTCAATATGAATATTTCCAATACCCTGACTTATAAAAATATACAGTTGTATTTCGACTTTAATATTATTGCCGGTGGTGGAAAAAACAACTATTACATGGCCAATAATGCACCGGGTCTTAATCCTGGTCAAATTATGTCGGAGACAGCCAATTGGCTCAATGAGGAGTATTGGATGCCGGATAATCAAAGTACTAAGTATCCACGACCTAATTATGGGAATCCGTATGAGTACGGTTTCTATCAATCCAGAGCTTTTTTGCGTTTGCAAAACTTATCCCTAAGCTATGTCTTTACGAAAAATATAACAGATCGAATTGGAGTTGACAATTTAAAGGTATTTGCCACTGGTAAAAACCTGTTTACTGTAACCGATTGGGTTGGGCTAGATCCCGAAACAGCCGGTACAATTGGCAGTTCCAATCCATCCTTGCGAATTATCACTTTAGGCGTTAACCTTAGTTTCTAATGACAAAATTGATAAAAATGAAATTTACCAGATATATAATAGTTCCATTTTTGGCAGGCTTGCTAATGCTATCAGCTTGCGAGAGTGATGAGACCTTTTTAGAGGAGACGCCATCGTCTTTCCTGACACCTGAAAATGCATACCTGAATAAGTCGCAGTTTGAAATGCTGATAGCTGCCATGCACCGTAATGTACAGCAGTTTTACAATGCCGGTGATGGCGATAAAGATGCCTGGGCCAGAGGGATTGGTACCGATGTTATGTTTTGGCCCATGGACGATCAGCGTGTTTTTAATGACTGGTCCTTGGTTAATTCGCTGAATGGCTATTCGGAAGACTGGTATAGCTGGCAGTATGCGATTATTAAAGTGGCCAATAGCGTCATCACATATGCACAAAATGAGGAGGTCAAATGGAATGGTGAAGAAGAAAAGAATGCCATTATTGCCGAAGGTCGTTTTTTCAGGGCATTTGCCTACCGTAATTTAACCAATGTGTTTGGCGGGGTACCCATTGTAGATAAACCCCTGACGGAGCCCAAGCTTGATTTTACCAGAGCCTCCCGAACCGCTTGTTGGGAATTTGCCAAAACAGATCTGGAATTTGCCAAAGATCATCTGCCATTAACCACTAACATGCCGGGACGTGTGGTGCGGGCTGCTGCCGATCACTTGCTGGCTGAAGTATGCATTTCTTTAGAGGATTGGACCGGTGCTATAGACGCGGCCACACGTGTGATCGATGGGACCAATGGAGACTACCATTTGATGACAGATCGATTTGGTACCAGAGCTGATGAAGCCGGAAAAAATATCTATTGGGATTTGTATCGCATGGGTAACCAAAATTACGATATGGGTAATAAAGAAGCCATATGGGTAGCCCAAATGGAATATAATACGCCGGGAGGAACGGTGAACTTTGGCCGTCCCACCATTGAGCGCATGATGTGGAACCGCCATTGGTTATTTCAAAGAGCTGGTTATAGCGGGGTTGCTCAGGATTCAACCGGGCGAGGTGTGTCTTTTGTGCGTCCTACCAACTATGCCAATTATTCTATCTGGAAAAATGCAGGTAACGATTTGAGAAATACAGAGGCTGTTATCAAGCGTAACTACTATTTCGCTGATGATGTAGATGGCTATAATAAAGGTGATTTAATACCAAAATCATTCTTGACAGCCAATGAAGATACCATGCAGTACATCTATCCGAACTGGCAAAAGTTTGGTACCGATAAACATCTGGATGGAAAGCCTGATAACGGTTATGTACGTGATTTTTATGTGATGCGTTTACCTGAAACCTATTTGTTAAGGGCAGAGGCTTATCTTGGAAATAGTCAGCCCGACAAAGCAGCGGATGACATAAACGAGATCAGAAACAGAGCACAAGCTCCGCTGATTTCAGCGGGTGATGTAACAATCGATTTTATATTAGATGAACGGGCCAGGGAATTGTTTGGTGAAGAATTTAGAATGTTAACATTAGGTCGTTTGGGATTAACTTATGAAAGAACGAAGAAATATGGTTATGAACCGGCTCGGAATTCCATTTCAGAGCGTAATAATCTGTTTCCCATTCCGCAAACAGCCATTGACCGAAATGTAGGGGCAGTCTTAGAACAGAACCCGGGATATGAATAAAATGTCATTGGGGATTTGAATATTATCTAATAAAGATGAGGGAGGATACCTTTCCTCATCTTTATCTCTCTCTCTTAAATTGTTATAAATGTTTTACTGGCCATTGATTATGTGTAATAGAAGAGGTGTCTTTGTTGTATTATTTATAGCTGTCCAGCTATTGTTTTCGATGAACGTTATGGCACAAGATAGCAGCAAGGATTTTTTTGCTGAAATAGGAAATAAAATCCAAAATGAGCGTTTTAGCTTGTTGGAAGAGAAAAAACCACCGGTCTTACCAGAGAGATACCTGCCAATGAAGGCAGGTAAAAAAGATGGTTTTAACAGAGTGAGTGAAATAGACACAAAGCAGGAACTTGACAGGGAACTTGAAGCGTTGAGGAATGAGTTTTTGCCCTTTATGAAGAATCTGGCACCTGAGCTGAATCAAAGGAGAGCACGCATCCCGCTTGATTCTTTTCAATGGCGTGAGGAGACAGAAAATGACAGTAAAAAATTTGCCAGTACACTTAGTGGAGGAGGGCAATGGGAAACAGTCCGGATTCCTCATTTTGATGCACCATATGGACGAGCAACAACTTATTATTACAAACAGATCAATATCTCTGAAACGTTATTAAATGGTAAAACACTTTTTGCCTGTTTTAAAGGGGTAGACTATAAAGCGCATGTGTTTTTAAATGGATCTTATGTGGGATCGCATGAAGGCTTCTTTGCACCTTTTGAGTTTAATATTACAAAATATGCAAAAACCGGCACCAATGACTTGTTGGTTAAGGTAGAGAACGATTATACCACCACCGGCTTTGTGGCTGCCGGGAAAGAGCGGGTGTTTGGTGATAAAATATACGCCGTAACAGGTGTGGGGTATGATAACTTTTTTGATGGTGGCCATCAGTGTGCGGCCGGCATGGGTATTTACCAGGATTGCTATCTTGAATCACGGGATCCCATTCATGTGAACGATGTATTTGTTCGTCCGCTATATGATGAAGGCGCTGCCGAAGTTCGCCTTGAAATAAATAATTACCACGAAGAGCGTCAGCCCGTCAAGTTTAATGTATCTGTGTTTGGTCAAAACTTTGAGGCAACAGTCGTAAAAGATTCACTGATTGTGCCTTCTGCTTTACATATACCTGGTATTGGCGATTTGCAGAAACCCACCGATTGGGAGCATAGCAGTGTTCAACTCGGATATGGCGTGAACTATTTCACCTATAAAATTAGTATACCGGACTTTAGAGCTTGGAGTAACCAAACCCCCTGGTTGTATCAGGCACAGGTGAAAGTGTTGAATAAGAACAACAAGGTAACTGATACTTATCAGCAAACCTTTGGCATGCGATCGTTTAAGATGGATACGGAATCGGAAACAAAAGGACGATTGTATTTCAATAATGAAAAAATCAGACTGCGTGGAGCCAATACCATGGGATTCCTCCAGCAGGATGTTTACCAAAAGGACTGGGAACAGTTAATAGATGATATACTACTGGCCAAAGCGTGTAACATGAATTTTTTACGCTTAACACAGCGTCCTGTTCAACCTGAAATATACGACTTTTGTAACCAATTGGGCTTAATGGTTCAAACTGATTTCCCTACATTTGGCGGTATCCGCTACAATAAATGGGAGGAGTGTGTACGGCAGGTGGCTGAGATGGAGCGGCTCATTCGCAATCACCCCAGTTGTGTATTATCTACCTACATCAATGAACGTTTTCCCAATGGAGAAGGACATCCGCACAGGAATATGCGCGTACCGGAACAATATTTTTCCTTATTCAGAGCCATGGATGAAGCGGTGCATAAAGAGAACCCGGATCGGGTGATTAAAAAGAGTGATGGAGATTATGATCCGCCAACACCTGGATTACCGGATAACCACTGTTACAACACCTGGTATAACGGTCAGGGACTGGGAATTGGCAAACTGTATAGAGGTTACTGGCAATGGGTGAAGCCAGGATGGTATTACGGGTGCGGTGAGTTTGGAGCGGAAGCGCTTGATCCGGTGGTGACAATGCAAAAGTATTACCCTAAAGAGTGGTTGCCTAAAGATAAGGAAGATGATAAAAAGTGGACAGCCAACCGTATTTATGCGGCTCAAACACACAAGTTCCATTACATGTGGTACAATACCCAGTATTCGATGAAGGATTGGGTAGAAGCTAGTCACGACCATCAGGTCTGGGCACTGGAAATGGTCACAGAAGCATTTCGAAGAGATACCAATATGGTGACTTTCGCCATGCACCTGTTTATTGATGCCTGGCCGGCCGGATGGATGAAAACCATTATGGATGTGGACCGGAATCCTAAAAAGGCCTTCTTTACCTATCGCGAAGCGCTGAAGCCAACCATCGTTTCATTACGAAGTGATCGACGCCATTTTTATGCAGGTGAAAAGATGGACGTAGAGAGCTGGATTTGCCATGATCCAAATACAGTACCCGAGGGTTATATACTAAAATATCAGCTGGAGCATAAAGGGCGTATCATTCGGTCAGGCCGAAGTGAGGCCAGTGTACCTGCCAATAGCTCTCAATTTCAAGGATACATCAATGCCGTCGCACCAAAGGTTAGTAAGCGTACCTCTTACCAGTTAAGAGCAGCCTTGTTTAATGCACAAGGGCAATCGCTTGATCAGACGGTGTTTGAAATTGATGTTTTTCCGAAAAATAATCAGCAGCATCACGCCACATTGGCCTTTCTTCATGCTGATGAGAGCACCATGAATACGTATCTCGCTAAGACTATGAAATTGGAGGTGGTGGATGACTGGAAACAGGCAGATGTGGTTTGGATAAGCGACTTTCAACTGTATCAACAACACAAGGAGGAGTTGGAGGAACTGGCCAAATGGGGTAAACGTATAGTGCTTTATCATGTGCCGGTGGGAGATCATCAGGTGGGTGGTACCCAAATAAAAGTTCAAAATACCTCCATGGGAAGTTATTACTTTGCATCACCTCAGACA
Source organism: Marinilabiliaceae bacterium (assembly GCA_016342595.1). Taxonomy (GTDB): domain Bacteria; phylum Bacteroidota; class Bacteroidia; order Bacteroidales; family Marinilabiliaceae; genus JAEINY01. The sequence goes on along the minus strand of JAEINY010000120.1, from coordinate 9,352 downwards.
GGCCACCGATTTACAGCATCTGCTAAACCTTTTGATTTTAAAATGTGGTATGATGAGAATGCAGGTTATATCAAACCTTTCCTGGATAAAATTGTGCTGGGTGATGAATGGCAATCTATTTTGGCCACCGGAAATACCAATTGGGTCGAAGACCATGGTAAGGCAGCTGCTATTGCAGAGTTGAAACTTGGAGCGGGTAATATCATTATTTGTGAATTGGATTTGGAGCATAAAATACTGGACAATCCAAGTGCGCAGTTACTGATAAATAGTATCTTATTGCAGGAATAATAAAAACGGTTTATATGAGGTTTTATGTGGTAAAAAGTGGATTGAAAGTGTTGATGCTTATTGGTTTGCTGTATCTAGAGAGGCTTGGAGGTGCTCAGGAGCTCTTTGTGGCACCTCAAGGATCCGATTCCGGAAGTGGAACGAGTGAGTCTCCATTTTATACTCTTCAACGAGCTGTTGATGAAGTGCAAAAAATAAAGGATCAGGGGAATACCGATTGGATGACCATTTCTTTGCGAAAAGGAACGTATCACATCACACAATCCATAGCAATTGATTCTTCTTTGACCAATTTAATCATTCGGGCCTATCCGGGTGAGGAGGTCGTGTTATCCGGTGGCATTTCAATTCCGACCAATCTTCTGGAAGAAGAAACACAAAGCGGATTGAAAACGACCAGGTATAAGGTCAATCTCAAAAAAGCCGGTATTACTAATTACGGGACACTGCGCAATGTAGGATTTTCGCGCCCCTATGGCAATGCCTGGGGGGAGCTGTTTGTTAATAATAAACCTATGCACTTGTCGCGCTGGCCCAACAAAGGTATGGTTCCAATGGGCAAAGTGAAGGACAAAGGGTCTGTTCCTCGTTATGATGATTTTGAAAATCGGGGAGGTGTCATTAAATATGACTCCGCCCGAATTGATCAATGGACTCAAGAAACGGATGCCTGGATGGCTGGTTATTTTATGTGGGGTTATGCCGATGACATGGTTGAGATTGCCGACATCAACGCTAAAAAGAACACCATCACTACTGCATCAGCGACCCTTTACGGCTTTGGTTATGACAAGCCGTGGAGACAGTGGTATGGGGTCAATATTTTGGCAGAACTGGATGAAGCCGGCGAGTATTATGTCGACCGTGAAGAAGGCATCCTGTATTTTATTTCGGATGAAAAAAGCATTGAGTCATTGGAATTCTCCCGGTTGGAAGAACCATTTATAATGCTGCAAGGCACCTCTGATATTACCATTAAAGGCATTACATTTGAATGTGCTCGTGGATTAGGCCTGGCCATGGATAACACTCAGGACGTTACCATTAAAGGGTGTACGTTTAGAAATCTTGGGAGTGTAGGGATAACGGTCGGAAAAGGCATTGAGCCCTTTGCTGATTACCGTCACGAAGGAACCGGACAAGCCAAAGCTGGTATTGTGGGCAGTTTGCAACAGCATAACTATGCCAATTCTACTTTTAACCGCGAAGGAGGCACAAATAATAAAATCATTGGATGTCAGTTTTATAACTTAGGTGCCGGTGGTGTTGTATTGGGCGGTGGTAATCGCCTCACGTTGGAAGCTGGTAATAATGTAGTGGAAAATTGTGTGTTTCATGATCTGAATCGCATTGAAAAGTCCTACCGGCCTGCTGTCTATCTCACCGGAGTGGGTAATGTGGTCCGGCATTGTGAAATTTTCAATACGCCCAGCATGGCCATTTACATCATGTTTGGTAACGATCACCTGATAGAATACAACTACCTGCATGATGTTTGTATCGAAGCTGAAGATCAGGGCGCTATTTATTATGGGCGTAACCCTTCTGAGTTGGGTAACGTGGTGCGGTATAATTATTTCGAGAATATCCCGGATCACTATCGAACTTGTGCCATTTATCACGATGATGGCGCTTGTGGCATGACGGTGTATGGCAATGTGTTTTATAAAGCGGGTTATTGGAATGTGTTGTTGGGAGGCGGGTCTGACAACATATATCAGAATAACATTTTCATCGGAAATAAACATGGCTTGCATGTGGATAACCGATTGCAGAACTGGTCGAAAGCAGTCATCGCAAAAGACGGGCTCTTTGAAAAACGACTTAAGGCAGTCAATTACCTGGAAGCGCCCTATAGCGAGCATTACCCACAATTAGCATCCTATCTTGAAAAAGCTGACCTGCCAACCGGTAACCTGGTGGAGAATAACGTGTTTATTCAGGTCGAAAAGCTGTTGAGTGGAGAAAAGGAGTGGTTGGAATACAAGTCCACTAACCTGGAACTGGACAATGATCCAGGCTTTTTTGATTGGGAAAAGCATAATTTCTTTCTGAAAGGAGATTCAGAGATCTACAAAACACTTCCAGGTTTTCAGGAGATTCCATTCTATAAAATTGGCTTGTATGAATCAGTGGATTTGCCAACTGTGCTTAAAAAGAATGGTATTAGGGTTGGTGTACTGAATGAATAATTAATAGAGATAAAAGAAGGATGTTAGACCTATAAATGAGTAGTCAGATGCGACAGATAAATCGATATGGACTGTTAGTGGTCATTGGCTTTTTTATTTCTGCTTTTAGCTATGGGCAAAGTAGTAAGGATAAAAAACTCATTGAGAACTTACACCAATATAATGTAAAATGGACTTCGCAAAGCCTGAACAGCAGTGAATCCATGCCCTTGGGAGGTGGTGATGTGGGGTGCAATGTGTGGGTTGAAGATGGTGATGTTCTCTTTTACCTGTCTCGTTCCGGTACCTTTGATGAAAACAACCAGTTCCTGAAATTGGGCAGGGTAAGGGTTCGCCTGGAACCGAATATCTTTAAGGATAAAAGCTGCCAATTTTCCCAGGAATTAAAACTTCATGAGGGTTATATTCAGATAGCGGGGAAGACTGAAAGTGAAGAAGTGCAGATTAACCTTTGGGTAGATGTGTATAGTCCTGTGGTTAATGTCGAAATCAACAGTTCAGAAGAGATACAGGTAAGCGCCTTTTACGAGAACTGGCGGACTAAAGACCGGTTACTGCCAATGGCAGAAAGAAGTGCTTGCTTTAGTTATAGTGCCTATGAGGGGGATGTGATCACTTACCGCGATAGTATCACTTATGTGGGGAATAACGTGTTGTGGTATCACCGTAATCGCTCTGATAAGCTACTGTTCGATTTCTGTGTGGAGCAGCAAGGTCTCTCAGAAGTAAAAGATCAACTTTTGAATACCCAGGAAAACCTGACTTTCGGTGGTGTTTTACAAGGGGAAGGAATGGTGCCTGCTAAAAGAGGTAATGGAAAATATGTGGATACCCCGTTTAAATATTGGTCGCTAGAGAGTGAAAAACCTGCGAAACAACACACAATTCAGACAGTGATGCATACCGCTCAGGCAGCAACAGCTGAACAATGGGAGAAAGATCTTTTGTTGGTTAATAGTAAAACGGAATGGAATAAAACGAAGCAGTGGTGGCACCAATTCTGGGAGCGCAGTCACATATTTATTAATGCCGATATAAACGATCCCAATGATAAAGGCTGGCAGGTTGGCCGCAACTATCAGCTTTTTCGCTATCAGCTTGGGTGTAATGCCTATGGTAAGTATCCTACCAAATTTAATGGCGGACTTTTTACCACTGATCCGGTTTTTGTGAAGCAAGGCGAGAAACCCAATAACGGTACGCCCGATTATCGATCGTGGGGAGGTGGCAGCCATACGGCACAAAATCAAAGGTTGGTTTATTGGCCCATGTTAAAATCAGGTGATTTTGACATGATGTTTCCACAGTTTGAATTCTATAGAAGAAGCTTGTCCAACGCTGAATTGAGAACAAAAAAGTATTGGGGACATAAGGGGTGCTGCTTTACAGAGCATCCCGAAACATTCGGTTTGCCGGCAGCTGCCACCTGGGGATTTGATTCTGGAACGCGGAAGAGAAAAAAGAGTATCGAACAAGGAGTACTCAGTAATAGATATGTAAATTATCACTATGCTAATCAACTTGAGTTTTCATTTATGATACTTGAATACTATAAGTTTTCTGGTGAGGACATTAGTGCCTACCTACCGTTTATTAAAAGTTCACTTCGTTTTTTTGATGAACATTATCAATATCGGCAAATGAAACGAACCGGGCAGCCCTTGGATGAAAAGGGTAAGTTGGTCCTTTATCCCTCTACTGCTGCTGAAATGTATAAATTGGCTAAAAACCCCGTTGATATCATTGCAGCACTGAAACGCATAATTCCTGAGGTGATTGCTTTGCCGGCACAACATGTGACAGAGGAGGAAAGAGAATACTATAAATCTTATTTTCGTCGTATTCCGGACATTTCATTTGATACAAAAATGGGGTATACAGTTATTAAACCTGCCGAAAGCTGGGCGTATGTAGCCAACATGGAGATACCGGAGTTGTATCCTGTTTTTCCATATGGTCTTTGGGGTATGGGTAAGGAGAATCTGGATGTCGCCATAAATACCTTTTACCATGGTGAATCGAATGAGAAAAGATCCTTCACTGATTGTTGGAGTCAGGTAGGTATTTTTGCCTCACGCTTAGGATTAGTAGATGAAGCTACGCATCTTGTGGTCGATAAGCTTTCTGACTCTCCGAGACGATTTCCCACATTTTGGGGCCCTGGACCAGATTGGGTGCCGGATACCGACCATGGCGGTGCCGGGATGATTAATCTTCAAGAAATGATACTTCAGTGCGTGGAGGACACATTACTTGTATTACCAGCCTGGCCCAGGAATTGGAATGTTGATTTTAAATTGCATGCACCAGGCAAAACGATTGTTGAAGGTGTTTTTAAAGATGGAGAGGTGAAGTCGATCCATGCAAGTCCGGGAATTAGGCAAGTGCAAGTCATGATAAATGAAAAATAAGTACATAACTAATAGAAATAACAAAAAACACATGAAAAGATATATTGTATTAGCACCATTACTACTCCTTTTTACATTCGGATTATCCGGAGAAGAAAAGTCACTCACATTTAATTCCGATGGATCCTTCAAGATTATTCAATTTACCGATACGCATTTCCATTATGGATCATACAAATCAGAAGTGGTGTTAGAAATGATGAATGAGGTGCTTGATATTGAACAGCCCGATTTAGTGATTTTTACTGGGGATATTGTCACCCTGGCGCCTTTAAAAGACGGGTGGGTGAAAATAACAGAATCCTTGGTGAAGCGTCAAATTCATTGGGCCGTGACCATTGGTAACCATGATGATGAGCAGGATAAAAAACGGGACGAAATTTTACCACTGATTAAGGATATTCCATTTAATGTGACACAGGTGGGAGCCGAGGATGTATATGGTCAGGGTAATTATGTATTGCCCATTCTTAATAAAGCCGGTAAAAAAACATCTGCGCTATTGTATTGTGTGGATTCTAATGCCTATACACCGATTGAAGGGATTGGTGATTATGGTTGGTTTCACCTTTCACAAATTGATTGGTACCGTCAGGTAAGTACAGAGTTTACCCGGAAAAATGATGGAAAACCCCTGCCGGCATTGGCATTTTTTCATATACCATTACCAGAATACAAGGACGCCTGGGAAATGAAAGACAAGAGGCTGGTTGGAGTAAAAAATGAAGCGGTATGTTCTCCGGTTTTTAATTCAGGTATGTTTGCTGCTATGTTGCATCAGGGTGATGTCATGGGCACATTCGTAGGACATGATCATGACAATGATTACCTGGCACCGTATTGTGGTATTGCTTTGGCATATGGGAGATTCTCTGGAGGTGCTACCATTTATGGAGACCTGACAAACGGGGCCAGAGTCATTTTACTCAAAGAAGGTAAACGCAGGTTTACCTCCTGGTTGCGCATTCGGGGAGGTGAAAAAATAAATACCGTGAAATTCAATGCTAAATAAGATGGTGTGTATATTTTGTAGGAGTAAGACTTTTAGATTATCACAATTGTTGATGTGTGTTTGGGTTGTCCTGTCATCGTGCAGTTCGACTGTTGAAAATAAGACGTTCTTTTCGGGTAAATACCCCGGAGCATCCAAAGCCGGAATATATGCTCAAAAAGTGGTGATGTCCAATGATGCCCTAAAGGTTGAATGGGCATTGAAGGAAAACTCCATTACCCTGAAACAAGTAACCAACCGATACGATCATGAAACAGTTGACATAAATAATATTGTGTTGTTTGCCATTGAAACGGCCCAAGGGAAGCGCCTGACAAATCTCGATTTTAAGCTTCTGGGTAATCTGGAGGTGTACCAACTGGAAGCGACGGATTCATTGCCAACTCATGCATTGCGTTTTTCCGGGAAAGAGATTAAAGGTCGATTTCGTTCCATAGATGCGGCATTAACCATCGACTGGACCGCCCAATTACGTGACGGATCTAACTATATTCGGCAAAATATTGTTCTGTCCATCCTGGAAGAAGTCGTTAGGATCCATCGGGTTACTTTCTTTGACGGACAGCTGGAAGGAGCAAGATATGCCGGGTCAGTACTCGGTTCTCCTATTGAGTATAAAAACTTCTTTTTCGGATTTGAGCATCCCATTGCCCACAGTAAAGCTTTATTGGCCCGCAATATTGGAAGTATCACACAGAAGAATATTGATGTGTCAAATATCATTAATCGAGCCGGTGATTACATCATTTCGGTGGAGCATGGTGGTGGTGCAGCCAATTACAATATAGAATCGGTGGCACTGCTTGAAAATAAACAACCAATCTCTCAGGATAAGCACCTTCTGAATGGTCCCAATGGCAGCAGTTATTATCACCTGAATGTGGAGGATTACGAGGCTTCAAGCAACTATCAGATTCGTGCTGAAATTGACAATATCACTGATGCGACCGGCACTTTTCATATTCACCGGAAAACGGATGATGTGCTCAATTTTTATGTGGACCGAGCCGATGAATTAGTTCCAGGGAAAACCATTTCAGAATGGTCAGTGATAGGAGTAGCCCCCAAAAATCAAAACAGGCGGGCATTTCAATATTACCTGGAACGGGAAAGAGCCCGCCCCTACAAACAATTCCTGCACTATAATTGCTGGTGGGACATTACTGATGACGGAGCGTCCAGTTTTACATCGGAGCAGTTGATTGAACGGATGCAGGCTTGGAATCAGAAGTTTATAGAGCCATATGCTATTCATCTTAATTCATTTGTGTTTGATGATGGCTGGGATGATCTGGATAGTGTGTGGTATTTCGATCCGGTGAAATTTCCCAATGGATTTAAGCCACAGGCAGAGCTTTGTAAAGCGTATAATTCAGGAATAGGCGTATGGATGTCGCCCTTTGGTGGTTATTTGGAAAATCAGCGTCGAAGAGTGGAATCTGCTCACCGAGAAGGTTTAGAGACCAACGATAAGGGATTGAGCCTGGCCGGAACAAACTATTACAATCGCTTTCTGGAACGGTCATTGGATATGTTGAATAATTACAAAGTCAATTATTTCAAGTTCGATGGATTTGGAGGATCTGAACCTCAGTACTTACCCGATATGGAGGCCGGGGCTCGGTTGATAAAAGCACTTCGCTTGCATAATCCGGATGTATTCGTAAATATTACGGTTGGTTCATGGCCCTCTCCTTTTTGGTTGCAATATGCTGATTGTACCTGGCGCGGATCGGGAGATCTGCACATGGCAGGAAAGGGTAGCCGGACGCAACAATTTATGACCTATCGCGATGGTACGCTACATAATAACATTGTGAGAAAGGCGCCTTACTATCCCTTAAATTCCATTATGACGGTGGGAGTTGCCTATGCAAACCTCGGCCATCCCATGAAATGTATAAACGATAGTATTGAAGATTTTAAGGATATGGTTTGGTCTTTTTTTGGTGCAGGTTCCGGACTTCAGGAGTTGTATATCAGTCATGATCGGATGAAGCCCGAGTTTTGGCGCATTTTGGCTGAAGCGGCTAAATGGGCAAAAGCTAATGAGCCGATTTTAAAAGACGTCCATTGGATAGGAGGTAGTCCCATTAATTTGGAAGTGTACGGTTTTGCTTCCTGGAATCCAGAGAAAGGGATTATTACTTTAAGAAATCCAGGAGAACAGGCCACCAACTATGAATTTACCCTGAATCAGGTCTTGGAGATACCTGCCAAATACCATGGGGTTTATCAGGTTTTTAATATCTTATCAGAGGATCAAACGCATTCACAACTTAAAATGGGATCAGGTGAAAAAGTGAGTATTGAATTAAAACCCTTTGAAACAAAAATACTGGAAGTAATACCAATTGTATTGCAAAATGATTGATAAAGCATTTTGTTAATTACAATGGTTAATGCCGATACAAAAGCACAGATTGATTTTTTATCAATCGCTTTGGTTTGTAATCGGTATAATATCATTATAATTAAGCTATCTTGAGACTATAATCTAACGATCTATTAAATAATGAAACAGGCACTTATATTATTGTTCGTTTTAATCCCATTAACGAATGTCATGGCTCAAAAAGCTACTGTGAGGGAAGAGAAAATGGTGATGAATACCTACCCGTTCTTTGATCCTAATCCTGTGGTTAACCCGGATCGCATCTATCCCTATTTTCGATTTGATGGCTACACCAACCATAGTGAAGAGAAGGAATGGAATATGGTTGTTCTGGAGAATGATTATATTAAAGTATTTGTTTGTCCCGATGTAGGTGGTAAAATCTGGGGGGCCATTGAAAAATCGACTGGTAAGGAGTTCATCTATTTTAACCACAGTGCTAAATTTAGAGACGTCGCCATGCGTGGTGCCTGGTCGTCAGGTGGATTAGAGTATAATTTTGGTGATATCGGGCATATTCCAACATGTGCCACCCCCGTAGATTATGTCACGAAAGAATATGCTGATGGAAGCGTGGCATGTGTGGTAGGGGCCATTGACCTGCCTTCCGGTACGAAGTGGAATGTGGAGATAAAACTTCAAAAAGATAAAGCCTATTTTGAAACCATAGCTTCCTGGTTTAATACCTCTGATTTGCCGGTGACTTATTACCATTGGATGAATGCAGCGGCAAAAGCAGATGGTGGACTCGAATTTATTTATCCGGGAAATAAGCGTATCGGCCACGGAGGAGAAATGGGGAATTGGCCTGTGGATGAGGGACGTAATATATCCATGTACGAGAATAATGATTTCGGAATTTATAAATCCTATCATATCCTTAATGCCTATTCCAATTTTTTTGGTGGGTATTGGCACGATGATAATTTTGGCTTTGGCCATTATTCCTGTTATGACGATAAGCCCGGTAAGAAAATATGGATATGGGGCTTGTCGGATCAGGGGATGATATGGGAAGACTTACTCACCGATAGCGATGGTCAGTATATAG
>JAEINY010000119.1 GCA_016342595.1 Marinilabiliaceae bacterium | reverse complement strand
TAAAAGTGCCTGAGCCGTGTGCCTGGAAACTGGCACAGCCTGTCTCGCTTTGCAGGATACGATTCTTAGGGGGTGTAAGCTACCCGATGGTTACATGCTTCGTCGTTGCTGCTAAATTATAATCGAAACTTAAATTAACAATGATTAACCAGAAATTGAAGTTGGTGCAACGCATAATTCTTTAATGCTTTGTTCCAAGATAGAAAGGGCCATTGCATTTTCAGCTAAGTATATAAGGCTGAAATTCCCAGTTTTATTCAAATCTTCACAATTATAAGGGAATATGGAGTCGATTTTTACCCCATTATAAAGGTTATCTTTAAGTATTTCCATGAGTTCAGTAAAAGAGCAGGGAGGTATTTTAACCTTCATAGATTTCCATACGGGTATGGATCCAGTTGCTTTCTGTATATTATCTACAATCAGGTTTACATAAGAAGAACCATTAAATCGAGCATTGTTTTCAATCGGAAAAATTCCAGTATCTGTTATGATATAGTCAATTCCAACAATCCCAATATAGCCGGTGCTAGCCATTTTTGATAAAATTTTACGAGAAGTCTTAATTATATAAGCCAGAGAGTGCTCAGAAAGCTGTATGTTATTTGAGTTGCCTGCGTGTACCATCCCGTCATTGCAAATCTGTTCATTTATCCCGATGTGATGAATAGACCCATCTCTGCTTATTATCCATTGATCATTAGGAGACGAGAATACATTTAAAAACGGTTCAATAAGTACTGTTTTTTCACAACTACTTAATATACTCTGATATATTTCGGCTATATCATTGCCTGTTGTTTTATAAAGCGATGTACCCAATTCCCCTAAAGTACCACGTATGATAACAGTTCTGTGGTTGTGTAAAAGTTTCTTGACGATATTCGTCATTGAACTATAATTCTTACTGTTTTGGGCTTGTATATTAAATAAGACACCATTAACCACAGGAATATCTAGTTGTATACAAATGTTTTTAAAGGATGCCTTGTCATTATATTTCAGCGTTTCAGATTCAGATGCTCCAAAAAGGTCAGCTCCAAGAATTTTTGCCGCTTCCTTTTCAATATTACCTGAAAACCAAGGGACATATACGGGTCGTCTATTAGTTTTCTGAATCATTTCAAGAACGGGTTCTGGATTTATTATTATAAGTTCAGAAAGGCTTAATCCTTGCAAATCTGCACCATAGTCAACCACTAGGTCTGAGCCTAGTCCAAATGATCTTATCCAATTATGATAATCTTGATCTAATCGGCTTCTTAAAAGCACCAAATCGTTTGAACAAGCTACAGCTAAAGCCCTATCAGTACGTGAAACAATGGATGAATCTCTACGAGGGAATTGCGAAAAATTATCAGCTGCATAAATTACTAATTCATTATGACTATCTGAAATGTACTCTCTAAACATTTTAATTACTCGATTTTTAAGTTAACCTAGTAAAGACATCCATAAATAGTTAATTATTAAGATTTAACCTTTCAATAGTAGCCGATATTTCGGGGTGCAAAAGTAATTTAAAAGTTGATATAAATTCATGATTTAGTATTTTTTGCATTTTAGACTATCTAATCATTTATGATCAAAGCACGAAAAGCTAACTTCTTTGTAAGCCGAAAACATCGTGACGATACCAACGGGGGTCTGAAATTTGTTGACGATTTTCAGCAGGTGAAAGTCCTGCCCATTCAAAGCCCGTAAGCAGGATGGCAGCGAACCAGATGGGTGATTCCGTGAGGATAGCAGAAAAGTATCACTTTATCTTTTGGAAGTAAAAAACTGTTTCATTAATTGGCTACACTCGTCAGCCATAATGCCGGATTCAGCTTCTGTTTTGGGATGTAGTAAACCTGGCTCACAGCGTTGGTAACCTCTCTTATCATCCGTAGCACCAAATACCAGCCTGCCCAATTGGGCCCAACTGAGCGCACCGGCACACATCACGCAGGGTTCTAAAGTGACATACAAAGTACATTCAGTAAGGTATTTTCCACCCAGGTATTCAGCAGCAGCCGTAATGGCCAACATTTCAGCATGAGCTGTCACATCATTTAAGGTTTCGGTGAGGTTGTGAGCGCGGGCAATAATTTGCTTTTGGCACACAATAACTGCTCCCACTGGTATTTCATTCTTTTCGAATGCTTTTTCGGCCTCATTAAAGGCTTGTTTCATAAAGAATTGATCTGAGAAACTGATTTTATTCATTTTTTTGGCTTATCTGGGTGATTCCGGTTTTATATTCTGTTTTTCTTACTATTTTCGCAAAGATAATTTTAACCAATCAATTATTAGTTTTTAAACGTCATATCATTGCAGAAAACGGTGTTGGGCGGTGATAAATAAGTTGTAACATGTACAGGACACACACGTGCGGTGAATTAAGAATTGAGCAGATCAATCAGTCAGTAACACTCAGTGGCTGGGTTCAGAAAATCAGGAATTTGGGTGGAATGACCTTCGTGGATCTGCGTGATCGTTATGGTATTACGCAGTTGGTTTTTAACGAAGAGACCCATAAAGATTTGTGCGAACAAGCCAATAGCTTGGGGCGTGAATTTGTAATTCAGGTCAAAGGACAGGTGGCTGAGCGAAGTAATAAAAACACTAAAATCCCTACCGGGGAGATCGAAATATTAGTTGATAAGCTGACGATTTTAAATACATCTGAATTGCCGCCTTTCACAATCGAGGATGAAACAGATGGTGGTGACGAGTTACGTATGAAATATCGTTATCTGGATTTGCGAAGAAATCCGGTTCGCGAAAATCTTGTTTTGCGTCATAAAATAGGATTTGAAGTGCGCTCGTTTTTGGATAAGCTGAATTTCATCGAAACCGAAACACCTGTTTTGATTAAATCAACTCCTGAAGGTGCGCGTGATTTCATTGTTCCTTCGCGTATGAACGAAGGCCAATTTTATGCCCTTCCCCAATCACCACAGGTTTTCAAGCAGCTACTAATGGTGGCTGGTTTTGATCGCTATTTCCAGATCGTGAAATGTTTCCGTGATGAGGATTTAAGAGCGGATCGTCAGCCTGAGTTTACGCAGATTGATTGCGAGATGGCCTTTGTCAACCAGGAAGATATACTGAATACCTTCGAAGAGATGACCAAGCATCTTTTTAAAACGATTAAAGGTATTGATATGACTTTTGATTTTCCACAATTGTCATATGAGGATGCCATGACCTATTATGGATCGGATAAACCGGACATACGTTTTGAAATGAAGTTTGTTGATATCACTTCAGATATGAGTACTTCCGGATTTAAAGTCTTTGAAGAGGCCGGGTATGTAGGTGGTATTTGTGCTGAAGGATGTGCCGGATACACGCGCAAGCAGTTGGATAAGCTGACTGATTTTGTGAAAAAACCGCAGATTGGTGCCAATGGATTGATCTACATTAAATACAATGAAGATGGAACAGTTAAATCATCCATTGATAAGTTTTTCTCAGCTGATCAATTAAAATCATTAGGTGAGAAATTCAACGCCAAAGCAGGTGATTTAGTTCTAATATTAGCCGGAGCCCGTAAAAAGATGCTGAATGCACTTGGTGAGTTGCGTTTGGAGATGGGTTCGCGATTGGGCTTACGTGATAAAAATAAATTCTCGCCAATGTGGGTTGTTGATTTCCCATTATTGGAATGGGATGAAGATGGTCAACGTTTTCATGCCATGCATCACCCGTTTACCGCTCCAAAACAATCGGATCGTGAGTTATTAGAAACTGATCCGGGTAAAGTGCGTGCGAATGCTTATGACCTGGTAATTAATGGAGTTGAGATAGGTGGCGGTTCTATTCGTATCTTCAATGATGAGTTGCAGCAGCAGATGTTTAAGATCTTGGGTTTTACCGAAGAAGAAGCCGAGAATCAGTTCGGATTCTTAATGAATGCATTTAAATATGGTGCACCTCCACATGGTGGGGTGGCTTTCGGATTTGACCGATTGGTGTCTTTATTTGCAGGTATTGATTCCATTCGTGACGTCATTGCCTTTCCGAAGAATAATTCAGGTAGGGATGTGATGATTGACTCGCCTGCACAAGTAAGCAAAGATCAATTGGATGAACTTAAGATTGCTCAGATTGAGATTAAGAAATAACATTCAATGAAACGATACAAAAAAAGGAGGTTTAATAAACCTCCTTTTTTTATATCTATATGACTCGTTTTTTATTCCTGATAAAAGTTTTTAACAGGATTAGCATACATTTCCAGTAACGATGTAAATAAGAAATCCCGGTCTCCATTTACTCTGGATAAATGTTCTTCCAGGTAAGCTAAGAATGTGTTTTTATCTTCGCTTGTATATTTGCTTGTATATTGTTCTGATTTATGAAATAGATCGTGTGCAATAAAATTGCCAGGCCAAAGCTTGTAATTACTATGAATTTGTTGATCAATCAACTCCGCAAGCCCTTGTAATTTATCATTTTTAGATAGACCTTCGAGGGTGTTAAGCTCTTCTGTAATAGGTCTTCCAAAAGAGAAATGCACCCTGCCTTTACGTCCTTTTATACCCGCACCCATGTGGCGTAAGTCATCATTGGAACTTTTTTTATACTCAGGGTTGTCGCGTTTCTGTAAAAACTCTAATGCTTTCAGATAGTCACACGGATCATATTCGTAAGAAATGGACACCGGTACAATGTTAATATCGGAAAAGCTCTTTGCAAAGTCGCCATCTCCACTGATATTTAACATTTTTAGCAAGCTGGCCTGGGTGCGATCATCGCCATCTTTCGAACGTCCTTCACGCTGTGCAATCCAGATACTTTGATTGCACTCACATAAAGTTTGTCTGATGTAAGCTGATAATCGTGTTGAGCTCTCCATCATTTGGCGAACCGGTAAATTTCGATTCACAATAAACGTTTTGTTGAGTTTTACCAAATCAGTAATCCATGGGTAAATCAGCAAATTATCTCCAATGGCTATTTCAGTCGTGTCAAAGCCATTTTCAACCATGAGAATATTCAAAATAGCCGAATCAAGAACAATGTCCCGATGATTAGAGAAAAATAAATAGTGCTTATTGGGATCCAGGTTTTCAAAACCTGAAGTCGAAATGCCTTTGGTGGTGTTGGTAAGAACTTCTTTAACAAACGGATAAATTATTTCCGTTTGAAATTCACGAATGGATGAAATACTTAAGAGTTTACTGAGAAATTGTTCGGTTGAGAATGCCGGAAAGAGGAACTTAATTAGTTCTAAAAAGGTCTCTTCGTTTTTTAGTCTTTCAAATACCTCATGAATCTCGTGATCTTTATAGGGTCTTATCGAATCAAAGTTTAATTCCTTTACCATTTTTTGTTTTAATGTTTGCTGCAAAATTACTCAATCTATTGTCTTTATGAAATTCTTTTAGTTTTTATCAGTGGAGAGTTGGATTATTAACTGTATTTTCGATATTTAGGATGGATTCCATAAAATGGAATAGTTTCTAGAATATGGATCATGTAGGTGCTCCGTATTTTTAATGTAGCAGTATTTCAGGGGTTTATGAGTTTTGGCACCTGGATTGTTGACTAGCTGGTAATTAAACATCCAAGTTATGATTCGTGTAAAAGTCTTTAAAAATACAACATTAGTATCCTTTGATAATAAGGCCCGTTTGGATTTGAATAATTCCAATTCCTTTCGTGGTGAAATGATGGATATTTTAAAAAAGCCCTTTACTAATTTATTTCTCGATCTGGATAAAGTGGAAGAGGTGGATCCGGAGGGATTAAATGCTTTATTGGCTGGGCAGCGTTTGTCTGAAATGAATCATAGCCAATTAAGTTTGTTTAACGTGAAAGAAAATGTGCTCAATATGATGAAGAAGCACAATCTGGATCGAATTTTCTTTGTTTGTGACCGTCCAAAGCCCTTTTCGGAGGACCTAATATTGGTTTAATTAGCTGAAAAGAGACCGGGAGGAACGCCTCCCGGTTATTTTTTCAACACATTTTCCCCCTTGAATTTATCTATTTGATTGCACTTCCACGAAGGGTAGCAGAACTAACCTCAGATATTTTAACCGAAACAAAATCACCTGTCTGATAATTTTTCTTTGGGAATACGACTACTTTATTTTGAGAAGTGCGTCCGTATAGTTCATCCTTCGAGCGTTTTGATGTGCCCTCCACTAATACTTCGTATACTTTTCCGATATCTTTTTCATTGCTTTTGATGCAAAGTTTGCTTTGTAATTCGATGATTTCCTGTAATCGTTTGGACTTTATCTCTTCAGGAACGTCATCTGGTAGCTTTTTACTGGCATAGGTACCTGGTCGTTCTGAGTATTTAAACATAAAAGCAGAGTCAAATTGAGCCCATTCCATAAGATCTAATGTCTGTTGATGATCATGGTCCGTTTCGCTGTGAAATCCACAAAATACGTCAGTTGAGATACCGCAGTCCGGAACAATTCGATGAATCGCTTCCACTCGTTCCATGTACCATTCACGGTTATATTTGCGGTTCATGAGCTCAAGAATACGAGTACTTCCCGATTGCATGGGTAAGTGAATATGACGACAAATATTTTTGTGAGCAGCAATCACTTTAAGGGATTCATCACACATATCCTTCGGATTAGAGGTTGTGAAACGAATACGCAGTTGAGGATATGTTTCGGCAACTTTTTTTAGTAAACCAGCAAAATTTAAGGAATCTGATTTATCGCTGTTTTTCCAGTCATAGGAGTTAACATTCTGACCAAGCAATGTCACTTCCTTGAACCCTCTCTTCTGTAAATCCGCAATTTCATTGATGATACTTTGGGGTTCCCGGCTTCTTTCGCGTCCCCGGGTATAAGGTACAATACAGTAACTACAAAAGTTATTACATCCCCTCATGATGGAAACGAATCCGGAAATTCTGTTTTTACTCAACCTGGATGGAATAATATCCGAATAGGTTTCAGTTGTTGATAATTCTACATTTATGGCTTGCTCTCCGGTTTCAGCCAATCCAACAAGGTTGGGCAGATCCAGATAAGCATCCGGTCCTACAACAATATTGGCACCTTTTTCAAATAGGGTTTCTTTCACACGCTCGGCCATGCAACCAATTATACCGATAATTAGTTTAGGTTTCTTCTTTCTTAGAGCGTTGAGTTCTCCTAGTCGGGCTAGTACACGTTGCTCTGCGTTCTCCCTAATAGAACAGGTGTTGATAAATATGGCATCGGCCTCTACGTGTTCGTATGTAACACCGTAGCCGCCCATCTCCATCACTGAAGCTACTACCTCGCTATCTGCTACATTCATTTGGCAGCCATAAGTTTCGATGTAAAGCTTTTTTCCTTCTTTCTTGCTAATTAATGGCCGAATTTGCTCAATTTTCATTGTCAGTATATAATGTAATAGATTTGTATATCGAAACTCTCATTTCTTGAGAGTTGTCTTTTGTGAATGTTACAAAAGAAGCGGTACAAAGTTAAAGTAAGTTAGGATTTTAGCAAACCAATTAAGTGAAAGCCCTTATTTGAAATAGCTAGAGAAGCTTTTAGAAGTGGTTTCCAAAATGTGGAAACGACAATTATTTCAATGTAAAAGCTGATAGGATTATCAGAATTATCATGAATATAAAGGCAATTTTAGTATATTTAGGTGCTTAGCAATTGATAAAAAAAAGGGCTTGTTATGAAACGTGTATTAATTCCCATAGATTTTTCCAACGATTCCATTAATGCTTTGGAGTATGGAATAGAAATGGCAAATTACTTAAGTGCAAATGTGCGAATTATGCATGTTAAGACCGGTATAAATTACATGCCGACATTTGCTAAGGACCAAGCTGCTTCGCGTTTGAACGGGCAGGTGGAGCGGTGGATGGATGAGGTTAAGGATCAGCATCTGATTAAGTATCAGGTTGCGGGTGGGCAATTGGATTATAAAGTGCGTGAAGGGAACGTGGTTCATGAAATATCTAATCAGGCTAAATATGATGATTCCAGCTTAGTCGTGGTGGGATCGCATGGGGAATCTGGTTTTCAAGATCGGTGGATTGGGAGTAATGCATTTCGTTTGGCTGCTCATGCGCCTTGTCCGGTTATTGTTGTAGGGAAAGGGATGAAATGGAATAAAGGAATTCGTCGCATCGTTGTACCAATTGATTACACAAAAGCAAGTCGTCAAAAAATTCCGGTATTGGCAGGTGTGGCAAAGCATTTTAATGCCAGGGTTGATTTAGTGGGATTAAAGCAATCAAATTTTCAATTTATAGTTAAACGAATTGGGCAATTTAATAAACAGGTAGAGCGATTTTTAAGAGAAAAAGCGGGAGTAGAAGTTCGATCTACCATTTTTTCCGGGAAGAACCTTGGTCAACAAATGATTGATTATGCCGATCGGGTCGAGGCCGATATGATAACCATTCATATTCACCATTCGAGTAATCCATTTGCTAATTTGATCAGGCCATTTGCCAATGAATTAATTAATCGTTCCACAAAACCTGTATTTGTGATTCCCACAAAAGAGTAATGTTTCATTATCTTTGCGTGCAAAATTCCTTGTGGATGAGATCTGCCAGAGTAATGTGCTCTATGGTAATGCATTCTTAGAGTCAGTATTCATAAGGATAAATGGTTTACAATTAAAAACAGCATAGTGAAATACGTTTTATTTGTTATTTTGGTTTTTGGCTCTTTAAATCTTTCTGCTCAGGATGAACAGATGAGAACTTTGCATGGTGGAAAGATAATAGATGAATTACAGCAAAATTCTGAAGAGGAAGGGATAATTACCATTCATCAGGAAGAAGGAATTGAGTTTTTGTTGGATACACAAATTAAAATGAATCAGCGGTCAAAGGGAGTTGATGGATATCGTATTCAGTTGTATTCAGGGTCGGGACCCAAAGGAAAAAAAGAAGCCATTAATGTCAGAGGAAAATTTTTATCGGAATTTCCGGATGAGCTTGTTGAGGTTTATACCGCTTTTAATCCACCTTTTTGGAGAGTAAGAGTCGGTGATTATCGCCATAAACACGAAGCTTTGCAGTTGTTGAGTGAACTGAAAGCAATATTTCCTAATTGCTATGTGGTGAAGGACGGAGCAGTAAATATGGAGTGGTTTAAGTAATAATATAACAGATTAAAAGCCGGTTTTTGCCGGCTTTTTTATTTACTAAGCTAGGGGTTGGGTGAATAAAAAAAATAGAAATAACTTTGCGGATCAATTTTTATTAGGGAATTAATCATGAGCGACCAGATTAAACATGAGTGTGGGATAGTTCTTATTCGATTGTTAAAGCCTCTCGAATATTATCAGAAGAAGTATGGTACCTGGAGGTATGGGTTGAATAAGCTTTATCTGTTAATGGAAAAGCAACACAATAGGGGACAGGATGGAGCTGGAGCTGTAAATTTGAAACTGGATCAACCCGCCGGGAAACAATATTTTTCGCGGAAAAGATCAAATAAGGCCAATCCGATTAAGGATGTTTTTACTCAAATTAATGCGCCTTTTCAAAAACTTCAGGAATCGCAACCTGAATTATTGGAAGATTCGGTGTATGTGAAAGAAAATTTACCATTTGCCGGAGAGTTATATTTGGGGCATTTGCGCTATGGAACTTTCGGTAACCACAGCATTGATTATGTGCATCCGGTGATGCGGGAGAATAACTGGAGATCACGAAATTTAGTGTTGGCGGGTAATTTTAACTTGACTAATGTTGATGAGATTTTTCAGTCTTTGTTTGATCTCGGGCAACATCCTAAAGATTATACAGACACGGTTACGATATTGGAGAATGTAGGACATTTTTTGGATGAAGAAAATCAATTGCTTTTCCGAAAGTATAAAAATGAAGGGAAAAATAATCGGGAAATCACTTTCAATATTGAGCAAGAGTTGAATATCCGTGAGATATTGGAGCGATCCAGCCGTCGTTGGGATGGTGGTTATGCCATTGCAGGTGTCGTCGGGCATGGTGATGCTTTTGTAGCCAGAGATCCTTGGGGAATCAGGCCAGCTTGTTACTACCAGGATGATGAAATTGTGGTTGTCGCATCGGAACGTCCGGTAATTCAAACGGCCATGAATATTCGCAGTACTCAGATCAAAGAAATCAAGCCTGGGCATGCCTTGATCATCAAAAAGAATGGCAAGGTAACTGAGGAGCTGGTACGTGTACCGCAAACCAGAAAATCGTGCTCTTTTGAGCGCATCTATTTTTCACGCGGAAGTGATCGTACCATTTACACGGAGCGGAAAATGCTGGGCCGCTTATTGGCACCAAAAATTCTTGAGAAGGTCAGTCATGATGTTGAAAATACGGTGTTCTCCTATATACCCAATACAGCTGAAACAGCTTTTTATGGCATGATGGAAGGTGTTCGTAAGGAGATGGATCAGGTGAAGAAAAAACAGATCCTGGATCTGGGTGACAAAATGACACCTGAAGCACTTGAGAAGATTTTAAACCGGGAACCAAGGGTAGAGAAAATTGCCATCAAGGATGTGAAGATGCGTACCTTTATTGCCGATGACAATAGTCGGGATGATATGGTAGCCCATGTTTATGATGTGACCTATGGAGTTGTGAAAAATCAGGTTGATACGCTTGTTGTTATTGATGATTCTATTGTTCGCGGAACAACCCTTAAGAAAAGTATCTTGAGGATTTTAGACCGTCTTCATCCTAAAAAAATCATCATTGTCTCTTCTGCTCCTCAAATTCGCTATCCGGATTGTTATGGTATTGATATGGCTGTATTGAATGATTTTTGTGCTTTTGCAGCGGCTATTGAGTTGCTGAAAGATGAAGGGAAGGAGCATGTAATTCAGGATGTATATCAGAAGTGCAAGGATCAACAAAATCTGCCCAAGGAAGAAATTGTTAACTACGTGAAGGAGATTTATAACGGCTTTAACGACGAGCAAATTTCGGCTAAGATTGCTGAGATGTTGACACCTGAAGATATTGATGCGGAGGTGGAAGTGGTTTATCAGTCTGTTGAAAATCTGCATAAAGCCTGTCCAAATGATTTAGGTGACTGGTATTTCACTGGTAATTATCCAACCCCCGGCGGTCATAAAGTGGTGAATACTGCCTTTATCAATTTTGTAGAAGGTAAAAGCGGAAGAGCTTACTAAGAAAATATAAACAACGTTGTGGCGAGCCATCGGTATTTATCGATGGCTTTTTTTATTTGACCAGTTGTAGTCCCATTTTTAAATATGAAAAAACATCTTTAGGATGATGATTTCGATAGTGTTTACTGCGTTTATTACCCAGTCTCACGATAATTGTATGCTTATGTGGTATGATAAAAATATATTGACCTAAAATACCCCGGGCGTAAGGAACGGGGTGTTCGTCTACTGATGTAATCCACCATTGATAGCCGTAAAAATCCACCGGGACATTGGATTCATCCCTTAAATGGGAGGCTGGCGAGATGGCTTCCTGAAGGTAATTTTCTGATATGATTTGTTGGCCTCTCCATTGTCCGTTGTGTAAAATAAGGGCTCCTATAAGAGCAAAATCTCTGAGATTACTATTGAAGCAGCAATAGGCTTTTTCTTGTCCGTTTTTTCGATCAAGTGACCAAAGAGCCGGATGTCTGGCACCAAGGGGCTGCCATAGTTTTTTAGAAGCATATTCGCTCAGTGATTGGTTAGTGGCTGCAGAAACAATGTGAGCCAGAATTTGTGTATCACCGCTCTTGTATGAAAATTGTTGCCCGGAGGGTTCCGTGATGTTAATCTTATTTATTAATTCATGAAGGTTATTGCCATAATAAGCCTGGGTAGTGAGCGATAGGGGGCTGGTATATTTTTCGTCCCAATTGGAGCCGCTGCTCATGGTAAGCAGGTGGCGGATGGTTAGATTGTTATTGGGTGCTTTTTTGAAGTGAGGTAGGAAATCACCAGCTTTTTGATCAACCGACTGAATCTTACCTTCGTCAATGGCAGCTCCGATTAATAAGGAGACAATGCTTTTGGCAGCTGAAAATGAATTTGAAGGGGATTGAGGTCCGAAATGATCCCAATACTCTTCGTGCACGATGCTGTCGTTTTGAATAACTAAAAAACCTGTTGTTTGATAGTTTTCAAGTGTGTCGCGCCAGCTTGCTTCCAGCTCTTGTTGATTGTAATTTTCAGCTAATGGCCATTCAAAGTGATTTTTCGACACACTAACCTCTCGATTGTAAAATAGTTGATAATCTTCAATGCCCGGATACCAATGAGTTAAAGCTTCACGTAAATAATAGGGGAGTAAAAACCAGGTACCAATCAGTAAAAGACTGAAGATGAGTATGTTCTGAAAACATCTTCGTTTATAAAATTTAGTCATCAGTAGGTTGTGTTAATCGGGTTTCCACTCCCGCAGATGAATTAAATCTGGAAAAGCTTCTGGTTTGAAGATAGACTTTTCATCTAACATGCGCAAGCATTCCTGAATGCCTTCCGGAATGCTTGGGTGTGGATAAAAGATTTTTAAAACTTCATGTAAGCTATTGCCCTGGTTGATGAGGTGAGCCACCGAAACAATGAAGGCCGATGCTTGAGGGCCAGCCGCTCGCATCCCTAGAATGCGTTGCTCATCATCGTTGCTGACCATTATTTTAACAAAGCCATTTGTGTTACGCATGGCGATAGCCCGATTGACAAGTTTGTTGGAGTAGTAAGCTACTTTGTGGGCGATCTTCTGTTTGCGTAGCATCTTTTCATTGGCACCAACAGCAGCTACTTCGGGTTTGAAAAACATGAGTGTAGACATGTGGGAATAATCCAGCGGATAACGTGGGTAATCGCCTATTTTTTCTGCAGCTAATCGCCCCTGAAATTCAGCAACACTATAGAGTTGAGCATGTCCGGTCACGTCTCCTGCGGCATATACATGGCAATGGCCCTGTCCATCCCGTAGTAAGCAATCGTCTTGTATGGGAATGATGCCTCTTTCGTGCAGTTCAATACCAACTTTATCTAATCCAAGACCTTCTGTGTTGGGAATTCGACCAATAGCTACTAGTGCTACATCTACTTCAATCACTTTACTGTGACCAGCGATGTAGTCTAACACTACTTCCAGGTGAGTTGGGTGTTTTCTGATGTGCCGTAAAGTAGCGGTATGGTGAATGATAACCCCGTTCTTTTCCAGGTTATGTGAAACAAATTTACTGATATCTTCATCTTCATAAGGTAAAACCCGGTTAGAGCGATCCAGTAAATGAACTTCCGTTTGTTTGAAATTGGAAAAGATGGTAGCGAATTCACATCCAATAATGCCTGAGCCAATAATGAGCATGCGCTCCGGGAATTCACTCAAGTTAAGAATACTGTCAGAGTTGATGATGCGCTCACCATCGATTTGTAATCCAGGATATTCGCGTGGTCTGGAGCCTGTGGCAATGACGAAGTTCCGGCCCTCTATTTTTTTTGTTTCTTCAATGGATGAGACTTCGATGGAAGAGGATGAAACAAATCTGGCCCAGCCATATTCTAATGTCAGTGATCCGGATTTTTTATGTGTTGGAGAAAATGTTTCGATTTGACTCAACATTTGGTATTGCTTCTCCTTGGCAGCTTGAATCACTGTTTTTTGAACAGCTTTATAGTCAACACTCAGAGCACTTGCGCGGTAGCCTCGGTCTACTCTGGCGGCAATGGCGTAATCCATGGATAATTCATACATGGTTTTTGAGGTAAGGGCACCGTTCATGATGCCGGCACCGCCCAGATGTTTTCCTTCGACAATGCAAACGCTTAATCCGTAATCTATAGCTCTCATGGCAGCGGAGAAACCAGCAGGGCCGCTTCCGATAACTACCAGGTCGTAAATATCAATCATATGTATATAAAAAAAAAGAGCTACAAATGTTTTGTAGCTCTTCATATATATAATTGTATTATACATTAGTGGTGCGGTTCATCGGGCGTATAAGTTCCCATATGACGATCTGTTTTCTTTTGGTACAATTCTTTTACAGTGATAATAATACCGGTCTCCTCAACATCTCCAAAACGATCATTTACGGCTGTTCCAAAAGTGCGCATGGACGGTGATAGGTTCATGTAGGCATTGATTAATGGAGGAATGTTTTCATTAAACTCACGTACACGTTTTGATAATATTTTATAATCCTCGGCATAAGTACTACCAGGGAATATGTCTTTGATGTCCTCTTCGGTAAGTCCTATTTTAAGAGGATTGTGAGGTCTTACCAGTTCGTCCGGATCGTTAAAATGCTTGTTCATAAAAGCAAGAATCAGATCTCTGGCATACCGATTGAAATGCGTATACATGGTAACTTTACCAAAGTAGTATTTCATTTCAGGGTGATCAACTACTAAGGAGCCTAATCCGTCCCACAGGTTATCGAGAGCATATAAGCTTTTGGCACCTGCTTTGCTCGATTGGTATTGGGGCTGCACAAATGAACGTCCTAATTCAATGGTGTTAGGAAGAAATTCATCAATGAACTTTCTCGAAAATTTAAAAAGACGTGAAGTTGCCAGGGAGACATTGCCGTCAGCATCCTTAGGAACGCAATTGCCCAAAATGTAACGATAGCCACCAAGAATTTCTTTCTCATCAGGATCCCAAACAATTAATTGGCGATATGGTACATCGGCGGTATCGTAATTGTCAATATCCATCGCTTTACCGGTGCCTCCTCCTGCTTGTCGGAACGTGATTTCTCTAAGTCGCCCAACCTCTTTCATCAAGTAGGGTGCTTCGTGAGCTGTGAAATCGTATATTTTATTGTCACCTTTATTGGTGTTTCTTACAAACGTATCTTGATTCAACTCTGCTTCCAGTAGTTCTCGGGCTACTGGTGGTATGATTTCTTCTGTTCTCATCCAGTCATAAAGATTTTTCGTAGGCTACAAATTTAATTTATTTTTTCAAGGCGTAAACTTGTTCCTTTATTTTTTGTGCCCATTGTTCGATGGAATGGTCTTTTTGGAGTTGTTCACAGCGGATAGGCCGGCCAAATGTGATGGTAATGGTATTTTTTTTCTGTTTGTACAATTCATCTACCAGATAGAGCATTTCAATATTTGCTTTTACGCCCAATCGTTTTCGCCAATTGGCTAGATTGTAGAAGAAATTCGTGTTTTGGCCGCTTATGTGGACGGGAATAATGTCCCGATTGTGGCTAATGGCCTTTTTTACAAAATTCTTTTTCCACTGTAAATCTTCAATGTGACCATGTGTGCGGCGCGATACCAATCCGGCAGGGAACATCAAAACTTGATTATCGCTCTGATAAGCAGCTTCCATTAGTCGTGCGGCTTCTCGTCCTTGACTGCCGTGTTTATTAATGGGCAGAAAAATGTCCTTCAGGTTGACAATGTTCATTAGGATATCATTCACCGGAAATTTGAGATTTTTAAAATGTCTGCCCACGGCACTGGTGAAAATCATGCCGTCCAAACCACCTAATGGATGATTGGAAACAAATATATATCGACCTTCTTTGGGAATATTTTCTTCACCAGCAGTTTTAAATCCGCCTTTAAAGTACTTAACGATGGCGTCTGCAAAATCGACTCCGTGTAAATGATTATGGTTTTCGATAAACAGGTTGACTTCGTCCTGGTGGGTAATTCGTTTAAGGTAGCGAATGAGAAATCCTGGAATTAACTTAAGTAAACCTGGGTTTTTCGACGAAAAAACCTTTTCAATATCGATTAATTTCTTGTGTGTTGTTGAGTCCTCCATCTATAATTCTCCCGAAATTTTGAACAAAGTTTAAGAAATAATTTAAAATAAACAGGGGAAATATAAAAAAAACCTTGATATAAAAAGGTTACGTTAAGTGGAATAAAAGTTTTCAACAAGCGGTATAAAGTGGGTTGAAGTGGTTGGATGTGGTTTGAAAATTTTTTACTTTTACCAAAGTAATTCGGATAGTATAATGATCACATTTATAGGCGATTTTGTTTGTAAACCCGATGCTAAGGGGCGGATTGTGCTGCCGGCGCGCTTTAAGCGAACCATGCAGATGGTGGAACAAGATTGCTTTGTAGTGCGAAAACATACCTTCGAAAGTTGCTTGGAAATGATTCCCTATTCGGAATGGTTGAAGGAGGTGGCTGTATTGGAGAAAAAGTTAAATGGATTTAATCCCAAAGAGCAGCGATTGAAACGTGCATTGTTCAGATCTTCAGCAGAAGTGTCTTTAGATGGAAATGGACGATTCTTGGTGCCCAGAAGGTTGATGGATTTGGTGGGTGTAGATGGTGAGGTGATTCTTTTGGGTGTTGGAGATCGATTGGAGTTGTGGGATCGATTGCGCATGGAAGAGGATGAGCCCGATGAGGATGAAATGAAAATGTTGGCAGCAGAGTTGCTGGGAACAAGGACTAGTGATTTGGACGAATAATAGAAGAAGATGGAGCAGGATTATCACATACCGGTTTTGTTAAAAGAGGCAGTTGAAGGTTTAAATATTAAGCCGGATGGTGTTTTTATCGATTTGACATTTGGTGGAGGCGGACACAGTCGTGAGATTTTAAAGCATTTAGGGTCCAATGGACGTTTAATTGTTTTTGATCAGGATGCGGACGCGTATGCCAATCGCCCGGATGATGAACGTTTGATTTTTGTGCGTCATAATTTTAGGTACATGTCACAGTTTTTACGCTTCCTGGGTATTGACAAAGTGGATGGAATATTAGGAGATTTGGGGGTGTCATCCCATCATTTTGATGCTGCTGAAAGGGGGTTCTCGTTTCGCTTTGATGCCGAATTGGATATGCGCATGAGTCAAAAGGTAGATGTGGATGCTGCAGAGGTGGTGAATACGTATTCTTTTGAGAAGTTGAGACAACTGTTCTTTCAGTATGGTGAAATAAAGAAGGCTGGTCGTCTTGCTTCTGAAATTGTGAAAGCGCGCGATATTAAAAAGTTTAGAACAACTTCCGATCTAAAGTTAGTTGCTGAGCAGGTGGGGCCGAAAAAGGAAATTTCGAAATTCCTGGCTCAGGTATTTCAGGCTTTACGCATTGAGGTTAATCATGAGATGGATGCGTTGAAAGAAGTTTTGATGCAATCCACGGAAGTCATAAAAGAAGGTGGCCGTTTGGTGATCATCTCTTATCATAGTTTAGAAGATCGCTTGGTGAAAAACTTTGTACGCACTGGCGATTGCAATAAATCACAAGCAGAAACGGATTTGTTTGGACATACAAATGTGCCTTTTGAGGCGACACATCGAAAGATCATTATTCCGGGCGAAGAGGAAATAGCTCGTAACGGCAGGGCGCGTAGTGCTAAAATGAGAATAGCCCAACGTGTATGAGTGCGAAGAAAAATAAAATAAAGGAGTTTATTCTCTCCAATGAGGATTTTGGAGAGTTTAAAAACATCTCTTTGCGCGACTTGATAAATGGTCAGATACTCACACGATCATTGGTAGCTAAACAGATGCCTTTTATTGTGTTCATATCGTTTTTTGGATTCCTTTACATTGGAAACCATTACAGAACTGAAGAATTGATGCGTGAAGTCGCCACTTTGAACAAAGATTTAAAGGAGTTACGCTACGAGGCCATTACCACTTCTTCGGAATTGATGTACATGAGTAAGCAGAGTGAGGTGTTGAAAAAAATTAAAGTATCGGGACTCCAATTAGAAGAATTAACGGAGCCTCCGAGAAAACTAAAAGTGAATAATCGCTAGGGGTATATGCAGATTAAGAAGGATATCATATTAAGATTTGGAATTCTTTATCTGGGAATTGTCGCATTGGCTATTTGGATTGTCGGTAAGATTTTTGTTTTGCAGGTGGTTGAAGGTGATAAGTGGAAGGATAAGGAGCAAAAGCAGAATAATAAAGACATTATCATTGATGCTAATCGTGGTGATGTCTTGGCTGCTGATGGACGTAAGCTGGCCTGTTCGGTGCCCAGTTATCGCATCTATATGGATATGATGGCGAATGGACTATCCGATCCGGTATTCAATGCAAATGTGGATAGTCTGGCTATTCGCCTATCTTGCTTTTTTGGAGATAATTCGGTTTCGTATTATTGCAATATGTTAAAGAAAGGGCGCCAGCAACAGAAGCGATACTTTATGATCCATCCGCGTCGGATTTCCTATACCGATTTAAAAGAGGTGAAGACCTTTCCTATATTCAGGTTGGGCGCTAATAAAGGAGGTTTTATCGCCCGAAAATATGAGCGCCGTCGGTTACCGTTTGGGGTGTTGGCGTCGCGAACCATTGGAAGTCTTTATGCCGAGAAGGAATTGGGAGGTCGGTTTGGACTGGAAATGGCCTATGATAATGATCTGAGAGGGATTAGCGGGATTAGCACTAAAACCCGGGTCTCCGGCAATTGGGTCACAGAAGAGCAGGTCGAGCCCGTCGACGGAAAAGATGTTGTGACCACCATTGATATTGG